>DASQCE010000621.1:0-9698 GCA_035634855.1 Mycobacterium sp. | reverse complement strand
TCGTGCCCGTCACCGGGGGGACGCTGACGGCCGTGTCGACGACTGACGGCTCGGCACGCACGATCACCCAGGTCGCGGGTTCGCCCTACACCGGTCAGGCCGGTCTCGCCCACACGGTGACGGCCGACGCCGACGGGATCGTTTTCGTCGAGGTCGAGCTGAAGAACTGAGTTCTATCCTCGATTCGAGGTCGCTTGCCGCCGGGTCGCGCGGAGCGTCCGGTCGGCCGGCTCTTGGGCGGTGGTTGGAGTGTTCCGTAGTCCGCACGCCGAACGTCTTCGCCAAACAGGATCGACGTACGTTCGCGTCGACCCGGATACAACCAGGCGCTGGAGCAGTTCGTGGATAGCGAGCTGCAATACGGGTTGGGCCTGGCCGTAGAGCCCCGCGTGCTGACCGACATCAACGCGACCTCGGGGGATTCAGAGCCAGACCTACCGCACCTCGGTGCTGGTGATGGTGCACAAGGGCCCGACCAAGCTGGAGATCGCTGGCCGTCCGGTACCGGTCCTCGACGCGAAGGACTGGTTCGGAAACCGCTTCCTGTCGGTGAGCCGGCGTGGCCACTGCCAACTGGTGCAGAAGCCCAACCCGGTGTGGCGTCGCCCCCACGACACCATCGCCGGCGTCATCGAGCACTGGGTGTTCGCCATCGCCAGCGCGGCTAGGCCGCGACGCCGACTGTGACGACGACGAGGAGGACTACGACGAGGAGGTCCGCACGGACTCGTGGCGGCCCTGGCGTCGCTACCGGGTCAACGAGCCGCCGCCCGACGGGCTGCCCGCCGAGATCGACCCCGACACCGCCGACGAGCTGTACTGCTGGCTGGAGCCGGCCCTGGACCGCGCCCACGACCTGTTGGCCCTCCTGGGCCGTCGGGCCGCAGAAGACTGGCCCGACGACGAGGCGCAAACGACCCCGTCCTGCCGTCTGTGTGGCCCTAGAGGCGATCGCGGGCCCTGGCCGGTGCCCACCCCATCCAGCGAGATCGCTCACAGCCTCTGGAGGCCCGAAATCGGCTGTGCCCCAAGGCGATAAAAGCTATTGAGCAGCTATAGACAAACACAGACAAGTAGACCCAAGTGACACATGTGAACACTGTGGCTGCTGCTCGTCATCATGAGCGCGGTAGCACGGAGATAGCACGACTAGCGTGTTCTGGGCGCAGAAACACTCTCTGAGCTGCACAAACCGTAGCACCCCCGGCAGGACTTGAACCTGCGACCTACCGCTTAGAAGGCGGCTGCTCTGTCCGCTGAGCTACGGGGGCAGCGCACCTACCCTAGCCGAATTCGCGCGAACCGATGGATGCCCCATCCATTACTCTGGAATCGATGGTGAGACACCACACGAAGGACAAGGGCGATCTGGCCGTCGCCAAAGTCCACGCCGACTTGGTAAGCAAAGGGTTCACGGTTTTGTTTCCGGCGACGGAGCACGCGCCGTTCAATCTTGTCTCATATGCGGCCGGAGAATTCCACCGCCTTCAGGTGAAATACCGGTCCGCGCGCGCGGGCGCCGTCACTGTGAAGTTCCGGTCTATGTGGGCGGACCGCAACGGAACGCACATGACACCGTTGGACAAGGGCGCAATCGATACGGTGTGCATCTACTGCCCGGAGACCGACGAGTGCTACTACGTCCGGCCGGACGCACATGGCGCCTCGGTCACTCTCCGGATTGCGCCCAGCAGAAATGGCCAGCAGGCAGGAGTGTTGGACGCTGCCGCATTTCGCGAGCTGCCGTGCGCAGTTCGCCGCTGACCTCAGCGGAAGTGCATTCTTGAACGATGAGCTGAGTCGGGCGCCTAGGGTGGACCAACACCAGCGCGCCCGCCGAACTTCCGCATGAAAGGCGGCGCTCAGCCGCGGGAAACCCTGCGCCCGCAACTGCGACATAAAGGCACTCCGTGGCGCCGGCCGGCGGACTAGCGTGGTGACAGCACTATCGGCTTAGGGAGGGAGCGACGAGCATGAGCGACGTGCCGGAACTCGATGCGGCAGGACTTCCGGAGGAACTCAGCGCGTTCGACCAGATACTGCATCGCGGTGAAGCCCACCCGCGTACGCGTTCCGGCATCATGACCGTGGAGCTCCTCGACACCACTCCGGACTGGGAGAGCTACCGGGCGAGATTCGACAGCGCCTCGCGCAAGGTTCTTCGGCTGCGGCAGAAGGTCGTCATGCCGACGCTGCCCACCGTGGCACCGCGGTGGGTGATCGACCCCGACTTCAACCTCGACTTTCACGTGCGAAGGATGCGGGTTTCCGAACCGGGGACGATGCGCCAGGTGTTCGACCTGGCCGAGATCGCCGCGCAGTCACCGCTCGACATCTCTCGGCCGCTGTGGACCGCAACCCTCGTCGAGGGCCTCGAAGGCGGCCGCGCCGCTCAATTGGTGCACCTCAGCCACGCCGTGACCGACGGGGTCGGTGGCGTCGAGATGTTCGCCAACCTCTACGACCTAGAGCGCGATCCGCCGCCGCAGCCCCCGCCGCCGCTGCCGGTCCCGCAGGACTTGTCACCCAACGACTTGATGCGCCAAGGGTTTAACCGGCTTCCGGGCACCATCGCCACACGGGTATGGGGCGTGCTGTTCAGCGCGGCACACATCGTCGGCGAAATGGTACGCGACCCGATATCGAGAATGGGCGACGTCGTCGAGTACGCGATGTCCGGTGCCCGCGTCGTCGGACCCGTCGCCCCGCTGTCGCCGGTGCTGCGTCGCCGCAGCCTATCCTCGCGCAGCGAGGCCATAGACATCGAGTTCGGAACTCTGCACAAGGCCGCCAAGGCGGCCGGCGGCTCCATCAACGACGCCTACCTGGCCGGGCTCTGCGGGGCCTTGCGCCTCTACCACCAAGCCAAGGGTGTGCCCATCGAGGCGCTGCCGATGGCGGTACCGGTCAACCTGCGGTCCGAGGCGGACCCGGCCGGCGGCAACCGATTCGCGGGTGTCAATCTCGCTGCGCCGATCGGCTTGCACGACCCGGAAATGCGCATCAAGAACATCCGTTCGCAGATGACGCGCAAACGCGAGGAGCGTGCGATCGATATGGTCGGCGCCATCGCCCCGGTGCTGACTCTGATGCCGGACTCCGTGCTCGAGTCGGTGGCCGGTTCGATCGTCAACTCCGACGTCCAGGCGAGCAATGTACCGGTTTACGCTGGCGACACGTTCGTCGCCGGGGCAAAGATCCTGCGGCAGTATGGCATTGGCCCATTGCCGGGGGTCGCGATGATGGTCGTACTGATCTCCCGTGCCGGGTACTGCACCGTCAGCACCCGCTACGACCGCGCGTCGGTCACGGATCCCGACCTGTGGGCGCGCTGTCTGCTGACCGGCTTCGACGAGGTGCTCGCGCTCGGCGGCGACGGTCGAGCGGCGCCGGCCACGTTCACGATCGACATCCCAGAACCCACCCCAGTCTCACCGAACGGAAGTGCGGCGCAATGACTTCGGCCAACGGTCAGCCCAATCGACGGACCATGCGGTTGCCTGGATCCGTCGCCGAGATCGAGGCGAGCCCGGCCGGCCCTGAGGTCGGCGCCTTCTTCGATCTCGACGGCACCCTCGTCGCGGGGTTCACTGGCGTGATCATGACCCAGGATCGGCTGCGGCGGCGCCAGATGTCAGTCGGTGAGTTCATCGGCATGGTGCAGGCAGGCCTCAACCATCAGCTTGGCCGTTCCGAGTTCGAAGATCTCATCGGTAAGGGCGCCCGCATGCTGCGCGGCAACTCCCTGGACGACATCGACGAACTGGCCGAGCGCCTCTTCGTACAGAAGATCGTCAGTCGCATCTATCCGGAGATGCGCGAGCTCGTCCGCGCTCACATGGCCCGTGGCCATACTGTGGTGCTCAGCTCATCGGCGCTGACGGTCCAGGTGGAGCCCGTAGCGCGGTTTCTCGGAATCCAGAACGTGTTGAGTAACAAGTTCGAGACCGATGAGCACGGCCGGCTCACCGGGGAGGTGCTGACGCCGATCATCTGGGGGCCTGGAAAGGCCAGGGCGGTGCAGGCATTCGCCGCCCGCAACGGTGTCGACCTCTCGAAGAGCTACTTCTACGCCGACGGTGACGAAGACGTCGCGCTGATGTACCTCGTCGGCAATCCGCGACCGACGAATCCTGCGGGCAAGCTCGCCGCCGTCGCCGCCAAACGTGGCTGGCCGGTTTTGAGATTTAGCAGCCGCAGTGGCAGCAACCCGGTTTCGCAATTGCGGACGGTAGCGGGTGTTGCGTCGATGATGCCGATCGCCGCCGGTGCCCTCGGCCTTGGGCTGCTGACCCGCAACAAGCGCACGGGCGTCAACTTTTTCACATCGACGTTTGGCCGCACCCTGTTGATCGCCACCGGGGTCAACCTCAATGTGCTCGGCAAGGAGAACCTGACCGCCCAACGGCCGGCGGTGTTCATCTTCAACCACCGCAACCAGGCCGATCCGATGATCGCCGGGGCGCTGGTCAAGGACAACTTCACCTCCGTCGGCAAGAAGGAGCTGGAGAAGGACCCCATCGTCGGAACAATGGGCAAGATCATGGACGCCGCCTTCATCGACCGCGACGACCCCCAGAAGGCCGTCGAAGGACTGAAGAAGGTCGAGGAGCTCGCGCGCAAGGGCCTGTCGATCCTCATTGCGCCGGAAGGCACCCGGCTTGACACCACCGAGGTCGGCCCGTTCAAGAAGGGCCCGTTCCGCATCGCGATGTCTGCGGGAATCCCGATCGTGCCCATCGTGATTCGCAACGCGGAGGTCATCGCGGCACGCGACTCGAGCACCTTCAACCCCGGCACCGTCGACGTCGTGGTGTACCCGCCGATCCCAGTCGACGACTGGACTCACGACAACCTCTCCGAGCGCATCGCCGAGGTTCGCCAGCTTTATCTGGACACGCTCAAGGACTGGCCGCACGACGAGGTGCCGACGCCCGAGCTGTACACGCGGAAGAAGGCTCCAGCGAAGAAGGCCCCGGCGAAGAAGGCCGCGAAGAAGAGTCCGGCCAAGAAGGCCGCCGCCAAGACGAGCGCCGAGAAGACACCGGCGAATAAAGCGGCCGCCAAGAAAACGACGAAAAAGGCTGCCGCGAAGGGCAGGCCGTGAAAGTTCCCGCCGACCAATTCGCGCCGTTCACCACCACGGACGACGCGCTGGTGCTGGCGTCGGTGTCGTCGCCGGCCGAAGAGGAGCTGCTGAACGACTGGCTGGAAAGCCAGCGGCGCGAGCACCCCGATTCCAACCTCGACGTACTGCGGCTCCCGGCCGAGGACGATCCGCCGCCGGGGGTGCTGGCGCGGCTCGTCGAGGAGTTGGAGGCCGACGAGGACCGTTCGGTCGTGCCTGTGCGAGTGTTCTGGGTGCCCGGCGGCCTGCCGACGCGCTCCAAGATCGTGGCGTTTCTGTCGGGCCGGGACACCTACCGCCCTCCTGAACTGCTGCAGAAGCGGATTCTGCGAAAGGACTCGTCGCGCGCCCGGGTGGTGGCCGGCGAGCCCGCGAAGGTGTCCGAACTGCGCCAGCAGTGGAACGACACGACGGTCGCTGAAAACCCCAGGGAATTCGCGCGATTCGTCATCCGCCGCGCCATCCTGGCGATCGAACGCGTCGAGCTGCGCCTGCTTGGCCCGGAGTACAAATCACCACGGCTGATCAAGCCCGAATTGATCGCGTCGGCGCGTTTTCGCGACGGCCTCCAACGGATTCCTGGCGCGACCGTGGAGAAGGCCGGGGAGATGCTCGACGAACTTTCGACCGGTTGGAGTCGGTTCTCGGTCGACCTGATTCCGTCATTGGGTCGCGCCATCTTCAGCCGAGGCTTCGATCCGAATATCGACTACGACCGCACCGAAGTCGAATCGATGCGACGCGCCTTGGAAAACCACCCCGCCGTGCTGCTGTTCTCGCACCGGTCCTACCTCGACGGCGTGATCGTGCCGGTGGCGATGCAGGAGAATCGCTTACCGCCCGTCCACACGTTCGCGGGAATCAACCTGTCTTTCGGCTTCATGGGGCCGTTGATGCGCCATTCCGGCGTCATCTTCATCCGCCGCAAGCTCGACGACCCCCTGTACAAGTACGTCCTGCGGCAATTCGTCGGCTACATCGTCGAGAAGCGGTTCAACCTCAGCTGGTCGATCGAGGGCACCCGCTCCCGCACCGGAAAGATGTTGCCGCCCAAGCTAGGTCTGCTCGCCTACGTCGCCGACGCCTACCTCGACGGTCGCAGTGACGACATCCTTCTGCAGCCGGTGTCGATCAGCTTCGACCAGTTACACGAGACCGCCGAATACGCGGCGTATGCGCGCGGTGGCGAGAAGACGCCCGAAGGCCTGTCCTGGATGTACAACTTCATCAAGGCCCAGGGCGAGCGCAACTACGGCAAGATCTACGTCCGCTTCCCCGAAGCGGTGTCGATGCGCGAGTACCTCGGCGAGCCACATGGTCCGTTGTCCACCGATGACGCCGCCAAACGCCTTGCGCTGCAGAAGATGGCGTTCGAGGTGGCCTGGCGGATCCAGCGGGTCACGCCGGTCAACGCGACGGCGCTGGTTTCGGCTCTGCTGCTCAGCACCCGCGGTGTCGCGCTGACGCTTGACCAGCTTCACCACACCCTGCAGGACTCGCTGGATTATCTGGAACGCAAGCAGACTCCGATGACCAACAGCGCGTTACGGCTGCGCACGGCCGACGGCATCCGCGCGGCGCTGGATGCGTTGTCCAACGGCCATCCTGTCACGCGCATCGACGGTGGCAGGGAACCGGTCTGGCGGATCGCGCCCGAAAACGAGCACGAGGCGGCGTTTTACCGCAACACGCTTATCGACGCGTTCCTCGAGACGTCGATCGTCGAGTTGGCGCTCGCGTATGCGGGGCGGGCGGAATCCGATCGGCTGGAGGCGTTTTGGTCACAGGCAATGCGGCTGAGGGATCTGCTGAAGTTCGACTTCTACTTCGCCAGCGCGGCGGCGTTCCGCGAGCATGTGGCCGAGGAGATGTCCTGGCACGAGGACTGGGAAACACACGTCGCAGCCGGCGGTGACCAGATCGACATGCTGCTGCGTGCCAGGAAGCCGCTGATCGCCGGCGCCATGCTGCGACCGTTCTTCGAGGCCTACGAGATCGTGGCAGACGTGTTGCGCGACGCGCCCGCCGAGATTGACGAGAAGGAGCTGACCAAGAGGGCGTTGGGCGTCGGCCGGCAGTATGTCGCGCAGAATCGTGTGCGCAGCAACGAGGCGGTGTCGGCGCTGCTGTTCGCCACCGCGCGGCAGGTGATCGCCGATCAGCATCTGCTGGAGCCCGCGGCCGACCTTGACGAGCGGCGCACCGCGTTCCGCGATGAACTTCGCGGCATCCTGGGCGACATGGACACGGTGGAGCGGGTCGCGCGCGAACAGTTCTACGCGCGTGAGATGCAGCAGCGCGCGTTGCGCAGCGAGCCGGCCTAGGACGCCAGCTGCCTACGACGCCATACGCTGGGCACATGGCCTCTCCCCGTCGGCAGGCGGCCCCGAGCGTGCGCAGCAGCGCCGTGTGGCCCGTGCTGGTCGGCGTCGGAGTCCTGGCCGGCGCCGTGGCCGCAGGCATCGGCGCGTTGTCGCTGGCCGATGCACTGACCGCCACCGGATTGCCGAACCCGGGGCCTGCGACCACCTACGGTCTGCCGTTCGTGCGCGCGGCGGGGGAGATCGCCGCCGTGCTGGCGGCGGGGTCCTTCCTGTTCGCGGCCTTCTTGGTGCCGCCACAGACCAATGGGGTGCTCGACGCCGGCGGCTACCGCGCTCTGCGGCTCGGCACGGCCGCGTCGGCGGTGTGGACGGTGTGCGCGGCACTGCTCGTGCCGCTGACCGTGTCCGACGTCTCGGGGCACCCGCTGCGCGAACACCTCAATCCGGTCAGCGTCTGGTCGGCGGCCAGCCTCGTCGATACGGCATCCGCGTGGCGCTGGACCGCGTTCATCGCGGCGGCCGTCACGCTCGGCAGCCTTCCGGTGTTGCGGTGGGGGTGGACGCCGGTGCTGTTGGCCGGTGCGTTGATCACTCTCGTGCCGCTGGGCCTGACCGGTCATTCGTCGACCGGCGGCGCGCACGATCTGGCTACCAACAGCCTGCTCATCCACCTGATCGCGGGCGCACTGTGGGCGGGTGGCCTGTTGGCACTGCTGGCCCACGCGATGCGTTCGGGGGAGCACGCGGACCTTGCGGCCCGGCGGTTTTCGGCGCTGGCGCTGTGGTGCTTCGTGGCCATGGCCGCCAGCGGTGTGGTCAACGCGCTTGTGCGGATCCAGCTGCCGGAGCTGTTTCGCACCGAATACGGCTGGTTGGTGATCGGCAAGTTCGTCGCGCTGTGTGTGCTCGGCCTGATCGGATGGCGGCAGCGTCGCAGCGGGGTCGCGGCGCTGACTACCGATCCGGAAGCCCGCGGGCCTCTGATCCGGCTCGCGCTCGTCGAGGCGGCCGTCTTCGGGGCGACGTTCGGCATCGCGGTCGGGCTAGGCCGCACACCCCCACCGCCGCTGCTGATGGAGCCGAGTCCCGTCGAGGTCGCGATCGGCTACGGCTTCGCCGGGCCGCCGACGCTCGCGCGGGTGTTGTTCGACTGGCGGTTCGACCTCATCTTCGGCACAGCGGCGATCGTCCTTGCGGTTCTGTATGTGCTCGGGGTGCGCCGGTTGCGGCGTCGCGGCGACGGCTGGCCGATGGGTCGGACGATGGCGTGGCTGTGCGGCTGCGCGGCGCTGCTGTTCACCACGTCGTCGGGATTGGGCCGCTATATGCCTGCGATGTTTTCGATGCACATGGTGGCGCACATGCTGCTGTCCATGTTGGTGCCGATCCTGCTGGTGTTGGGCGCACCCATGACGCTTGCCCTTCGCGCATTGCCGACCGCGGGACGGGGCGAGCCGCCCGGGCCGCGGGAATGGCTGCTGGCGGCATTGCATTCCCGGGTGTCGCGGTTCCTCACCAACCCGATCGTGGCCACCGTGGTGTTCGTCGCCGGCTTCTACGGCCTGTACTTCGGCGGCGTATTCGACGCGGCGGTGAGCAATCACGCCGCGCACATGCTGATGAACATTCACTTCCTGCTCAGTGGATGCCTCTTCTACTGGGTGGTGATCGGCGTCGACCCGACTCCCCGGCAGATTCCGCAACTCGGCAAGGTCGCGATGGTGTTTGCATCGCTGCCGCTGCACGCGTTCTTCGGTGTCGTGCTGATGGGTATGCAGACCGTTCTGGGCGAATCGTTCTACCGGTCGCTGCAGCTGAGCTGGCACACCGACCTACTCGGTGATCAGCGGCTGGGCGGTGGAATCGCTTGGGCAGCAGGCGAAGTCCCACTTGTGCTGGTGATGATCGCCTTGCTGATCCAGTGGCGGCGCAGCGATCAGCGTACCGCCAAACGACTCGACCGTGCCGCCGACCGCGACGACGACGCGGAGTTGGCCGCCTACAACGCCATGCTCGCCGAGCTGGCCAAGCGGGATAGCCGATAGCGCGACGACGCCGTCCGCGGTCGAGTGTTGGGTTATTGCACGCTGGGGGCGAGAAACCGTGACATAAGCCAACACTCGGCGTCGGGCTAAACCGCGCCCGCTGCAATGGCGGCCGGCCAGCTGCCGTACGCGCTGATGTCGGCGCCGGTGGCGGCCGACGCTTCGCAACCGAAAGCGGTTCGCCATGTGCCGTCGTCGAAT
>DASQCE010000620.1:0-4575 GCA_035634855.1 Mycobacterium sp. | reverse complement strand
AGCACCGGGATCCCCGCCATCACCGCCTTCTGGGTGAGTTCGAACGACGCGCGCCCGCTGACCAGCAGCACGGTTCCGGTGAGCGGGATGCGGTCGGCTTCCAGGGCCCAGCCGATCACCTTGTCGACGGCGTTGTGGCGGCCGATGTCTTCGCGGACGGCCAGCGTGCTGCCGTCGGCGCCGAACAGCGCCGCGCCGTGCAGCCCGCCGGTGCTGGCGAACACCTTCTGCGCGGCCCGCAGCTTCTCCGGCATCGCCGATAGCGTCTCGGCGGCCACCGTCGACGGATCGTCGCCGGGGCAGTGGCGGCTGATCAGTCGCACGGCGTCCAGTGACGCCTTGCCGCAGACGCCGCACGACGAGGTGGTGTAGAAGTTGCGGGTGACGTCGACATCGGGCATCTGGACGCCGGGCGCCAGTGTAACGTCGAGCACGTTGTAGGTGTTTTGCGAAAAACCTGAACCGTCTTCGGTGCCGCCCTTGCAGTACCGCACGGTGAGCACGTCGTCGCGTCGGCCAATGACGCCTTCGGTGAGCAGGAAGCCTTGGGCCAGTTCGATATCCGAGCCCGGCGTGCGCATGTTGACGGTGATCGGGGTGCCGTTGACCCGGATCTCCAACGGCTCCTCGACGACAAGCGTCTCCGGCCGAGCGACCGCGTCGTCGGCGGTCACGTGCCGCACCCGGCGCCGGGCCGTCACCCTACCCACTAGGTGCGCTCCAGCCTGATGACGATGACCTTCGACGCCGGCGAATTCGACCTCGCGGCGGTGTGATCCAGCGGCACAAGGGGATTGGTCTCCAGATAGTAGGCTGCAGCGTTGCCGACCGGTGTGGAGTAACCGGGCCGAGCAGGGTGCGGGCCGGCTGGCAGACGATGGCGACCTCGCTGCGCACCTGATCGCTGGGCGGGTGCAGGCTGCCGCGCGACAGATGAACCATGGACATCGAATCTTCCACCGACACCTGTTGTTTCGCCCCACCTTGGATGTCGCGGACGGTGCGGCCCAGTGACGGCTGGATCAACGCAGTGGCGCCGCGGACCACGTGACTGCGGTTCAGCTTGGTCGACACCTGAACGGTTGGCGCGCCCGTCCCGCATCGCCCTGATGGCGTCGACGCCGTGCTCGCGCGGGCTGACGATACCGAACCGGGAATCCAATGCGGCCAAGAACTTCTCGGGCATCTTCTCCCAGATGCCCATCCTGCGGTCGCCCTGCACGTTGGAGTGGCCGCGCACGGGGCACAGACCGGCGCCGGGCTTGCCGATCATGCCGCGCATTAGCAGCACGTTGGTGATCTCGGAAATCGTCGGCACCGCCAGCGCGGCGGCGGTACGCACCGCACCCATCGCCTCCAGACCGCGTTGCAGCGACACCATCACGGCCGTCACGCCTGCGGCCTCGTGCTCGGCCCCGGTCACGGCCACCGCGTGCTCGTCTTTAGCCGGCGTGGACGTCTCGGTCGGGTGGCGGCGGGTGCCCATATGTCCACCCTAGGACCTTCGCGAAGCGCGAAGTCGACGGTTCCGGCCTCAGCCCCACAATGCATGCGACGTGGCGCGACGCAGCTTGCCCGACGGGGTCTTCGGAATGGTTCCCGGCTCGAGCACCACCACCCTGCGCGACCGCACGGTCACCTCGGAGACCACGGCGTGGACACCCTCGTGCTTGATGCGGCGCACAGCATGGTCAGGCTGGCGCCGCGCATTCGACAGGCCCTGCGCCGTCATGTGCGAAATTGACGTGAGTGCTTACGGACTTTCCGGAAAATTCACCCAGGCGGCGTCGTTGACCTGCGACGCGACCGTCGCTTCGACGAATCGGACGCCGATGAGGCCGTCGACGCCGGTGGGGATGGACAGTTCGCGGGCCGTCTGTCCCCGCAGCATCTCAGCAAGGTCCAGATAGAAGTTGGCGAATGCCTCCAGGAAGCCTTCGGGATGGCCCAGCCCGACGCGTGTGATGCGGGCGGCGTCGTCGGACAACGTGCCCATTCCCTGCGCGAGAATCGTCGAGCCGCCGTCGGGGTCGCGAATCGTCAAGTGCTGCGGATCTTCGTGACGCCACTCCAGGCTTGCGTCATCGCCGAAGACCCGGATCCGCAGACCGTGCTCATGGCCGGTGGCCGCCATGGTCGCCCACACGGTCGCGGGCGCGCCGTTGGACAGCGTGAGCCGCATGGTCGCGTTGTCGAAAACCGGTCGCCCCGGGACCAGCGTGCTGAGTTCGGCCGATACGCGGGTGGCCTCCAGTCCGGTGATGTAGCGCAGCAGGTGAAACGCGTGCGTGCCGACGTCGGCGACGGCGGTGGCGACGCCGCCCCTCTCGGGATCCATGCGCCATTGATCGATCTGTGCCGATGCCCAGCCCGACGCGTGTTCTGCGGCGACGAACCGGATCCGGCCGAGCTCGCCGTTGCGCACCATCCGTGCGGCATGCCGAACCATCGCGTAGGCCGAATAGATATGCGGCACCGCGAGGATAGTTTGCGTCGACTCGGCGATCGCGACGAGCGCGGCCGCCGTGTCAGAGTCGTTGGTCAGAGGCTTTTCGCACACTACCGAGATGCCCGCCTCCAGGAAGGCGCGGGCGATCTCGAAGTGGGTGTCGTTCGGTGTGACGACCGCGACGACGTCGACGCCGTCCTCGCGCGCTGCTTCCCGCTCGGCCATCTCACGGTAGTCGTCGTAGACGCGCGCGACGCCCAAGCCTTCGGCAAACGCAGCCGACGCGTGTCGGTCCCGACCGAAAATGCCTGCGGCAAGAACGTATTGGTTGTCCAACCACATGGCGTGCCGGTGAGCGGCGCCGATCATCGCACCGGGGCCGCCACCGACCATGCCCGAAACTAGGCGTCGGTCACTGGGCTCACTCATGCCTCAATCTTGCGCGAGTGACCGCGTTTGTACGTCAAGTCCCGGCGTGTCGCGCACAAACACGGTCGCTCGCGGGATCCGACACGTCGCATTGTGGTGTTGACAGCGGCGTAACAAGTTTGCCATCGATGGTCCCTAGGGTGGGCCGGTCAACGTCGAGCAAATCGGATGCGACGCATCTGGGGTGATAGGAACTCAATTGAGCGGAAATGCGGTACGCCTGCAGGCGATCAACAACGTCGAGGCGTATGTGCCTCCTGCGATCAGCTTCGACCCCGGCGAGGAGCCGGGTGAGATCTTCGGATCGAATGTCTTCACGAAGGCTGAGATGCAGGTGCGGCTGCCCAAGTCGGTCTTCAAATCCGTGGTCGCGACGATCGAGAAGGGCGCGAAACTCGACCCGGCGGTCGCCGACGCGGTGGCGGCCGCGATGAAGGACTGGGCATTGGAAAAGGGCGCCACCCACTACGCCCACGTCTTCTACCCGATGACCGGCCTGACCGCCGAGAAGCACGACAGCTTCCTGGAGCCGGTTTCCGACGGCCAGACGCTGGCCGAGTTCGCCGGCAAAACCCTCATCCAGGGAGAGCCGGACGCGTCGAGTTTCCCGTCGGGTGGCCTGCGCAGCACGTTCGAGGCTCGCGGCTACACCGGCTGGGATGTTACGAGCCCGGCCTACATCCTGGAGAACCCGAACGGCAACACCTTGTGCATCCCAACGGTGTTCGTGTCGATGACGGGCGACGCACTGGACTACAAGACCCCGCTGCTGCGCAGTCAGCAGGCGATGGGCACGCACGCCGAGCGAATCCTGAAGCTGTTCGGACACGCCGACCTGGAAAAGGTGGTGTCGTTCTGTGGCCCGGAGCAGGAGTACTTCCTGGTCGACCGGCACTTCTTCCTTGCGCGGCCGGATCTGATCAATGCCGGCCGCACGCTGTTCGGCGCCAAGCCGCCCAAGGGTCAGGAGTTCGACGACCACTACTTCGGCGCGGTGCCCGAGCGGGTGCTGGGCTTCATGATGGACACCGAACGCGAGCTGTTCAAGCTCGGTATTCCCGCCAAGACTCGGCACAACGAGGTGGCGCCGGGCCAGTTCGAGGTGGCGCCGATGTTCGAGCGGGCCAACCTCGCGTCGGATCATCAGCAGCTGTTGATGACCACGTTCAAGACCATCGCCAAGAAGCACGGCATGGAATGCCTGTTCCACGAGAAGCCGTTCGCCGGTGTCAACGGTTCGGGCAAGCACGTGAACTTCTCGGTCGGCAACGCCGACGTCGGCAGCCTGCTCGTGCCCGGCGACACTCCACATGAGAACGCCCAGTTCCTGGTGTTCTGCGCGGCGGTGATCCGTGCGGTGCACAAGTACGCTCCGCTGCTGCGCATCTCGGTGGCATCGGCAACCAACGACCACCGGCTCGGTGCCAACGAGGCGCCGCCGGCGATCATCTCGATCTTCCTGGGCGACCAGCTGGCAGACGTGTTCGAACAGATCGCCAAGGGGGCGGCCACGTCTTCCAAGGGCAAGGGCACGATGATCATCGGCGTCGACACCCTGCCACACCTGCCGACCGACCCGGGCGATCGCAACCGCACGAGTCCATTCGCGTTCACCGGCAACAGGTTCGAGTTTCGCGCGCCGGGGTCGGGTCAGACCGTCGCGGTGCCGATGACCATTCTCAACACGATCATGGCTG
>DASQCE010000619.1:0-5901 GCA_035634855.1 Mycobacterium sp. | reverse complement strand
ATCTTCCGCCACCCGCTCAAGACGAGTCTGCTGTCGGCGGCCGACGTCAAGTCCAACCCGTACGCGGTCCTGATGATGGGGCCGGTGTCGCGGTTCGTGAACCGGCTCGGGGCCAACTTCCGGTGGCAACACCTGCCCGTGCCGTTCGAGGTCTACGCCGACGGCATCGACCTCGTGGTCTTCGAGGAGTTCGGTGCGGGCGCCGCGACGCTGCACCTGCGCGACGAGTTGGAGCGCAACGAACTTTTGCGCGACGAATCGTATCGCCGCGAGTTCCGCAAGCAGTACGCGAGCAAGTTCGGTGTGCGGGTGTGGCACCGCGACTTCTTCGACGCCGAAATCGTCGACTGCCCCGACGCGTCGGTGGTCGGCAAGTCGTTCGGCGAGGTCGGCCGGGACCGCGGCGGGCTGCACCCCGTCGACGCGTTCTTGGATCTGGTGCTCGAGCACGGCAGGGCGTTGCGGTGGTGCACCACGATTTCCAACCACCGGCCCGAGGTGCTGAAGATGCTTGCACGCGACCCCGGCATCCAGATGGGCTTCTCGGATGCGGGGGCACACCTTCGCAACATGGCCTTCTACAACATGGGCCTGCGGCTGTTGCGCCATGTGCTGGACGCGGAGAAGGCCGGCAAGCCGTTCATGACCATCGAGCAGGCCGTGCACCGGCTGACCGGTGAGCTCGCCGACTGGTACCGCATCGATGCAGGCCATCTGCGCATCGGCGACCGCGCCGACGTCGTGATCATCGACCCCGAACGGCTCGACGAGTCGCTTGATGACTACGCCGAGGAACAGGTCGAGCAGTACGGCGGGCTGTCCCGGATGGTCAACCGCAATGATCGAACCGTCAATGCCGTGTTCGTTGGCGGGCGCGCGGTTTTCATCGACGGCACGGCCAGCGATCTCGTCGGCAAACAGCGCACCGGTCGGTTCCTGCGTGCCGCGCACAAGGCCCCCGCGGTCACGTCGCAGGAAGGTGAGTTGGCAAGTGTCGGTTGAGGATACGGTTCTGAGCATGTGGAGGGCCCTGTCGGCTCGGGATTGGGATGGGATGAAGCAGTTTCTGTCCGACGACTGCATCTACTTCGACGTGCCGGTCGGCCCGGTCGCGGCCGCGCGCGGTCCGGAGGACATCGTCAAGCGGATCAAAATTGCACTCGAGCCGTTGGAGTCCTACGAGAACTTCCCCGGGCTGTTGGTCGACAATGGCACCGACGTCATGTACGAGCACCATGAGGAATGGCACTGGCCCACGGGCGAATCGGCGGTCAACCGCTTCGTCACCGTGCACCGTGTGGAGAACGGCAAGATCACCCTGTGGAAGGACTACTGGGACATGGGGGCGCTGGCCAACTTTGCCCCGCCGTCCTGGACCGAGGACTTGATGAAGTCCGACATGTCGTGGGTGTTCGACGCCACCGGCCTGGTCTGAGGAGCGCCGATGTACGACCTGAAAATCACCGGGGGGACCGTCGTCGACGGGACCGGAGCCGACCGATTCCGCGCCGACATCGGCGTGAAGGACGGTCGGATCGTCGAAGTGCGCCGTCTCAACGGGAACGACGCGGACCTGGAAGGTGAGGCCGCGGACACCCTCGACGCAACGGGTCGTATAGTCGCGCCAGGGTTCGTCGACATCCACACCCACTACGACGGCCAGGTCAGCTGGGATCCGCTGCTGGAGCCGTCGAGCCTGCACGGAGTCACCACCGTGGTCGGCGGAAACTGCGGCGTGGGATTCGCGCCCGTCACTCCAGGCCGCGAACAGTGGCTCATCGAGCTGATGGAAGGCGTCGAGGACATTCCGGGCTCGGCGCTTGCCGAGGGCATCACGTGGCAGTGGGAGAGCTTCCCCGAATACCTCGACGCCATCGAGAAACGCCCGCTCGCCGTCGATTTCGGCACGCAGATCGCGCACGGCGCGGTTCGTGGCTATGCGATGGGTGACCGCGGAGCCCGCAACGAAGAGGCGACCGAAGACGATATCGCGGCGATGGCCCGAATCGTCCAGGAAGCCATCGAAGCAGGCGCACTTGGATTCTCGACGTCACGCACAGAGGGGCATCGAGCTGTCGACGGCGAGGCGGTCCCCGGGACGTACGCCGCCGAACAGGAACTGTTCGGCCTTGGCCGGGCGATGGCCGCCGGTGGCCGTGCGGTGTTCGAGGTGGCTCCGCAGGGTGTAGCCGGCGAGAGCCCCGCCGAGGCGTCGATACGGGAACTCGACTGGATGACCAGGCTGGCGGCCGAGATCGAACGGCCCGTGTCGTTCGCCATGATTCAGACGCCAGGGGCCCCCGACCTCTGGCAGGAACTGCTGGATCGTGCGGGTAAGGCCCTCGAAAACGGGATCGAGGTCTACGCGCAGATCGCGGCCCGCCCGTTCGGGATGTTGTTCGGCTTCCCCGGCTACCACGCGTTCACTCACCGACCCACCTACCGCAAGCTGAAGGCGCAACTGGATCGCGAGGAGTTGGCGCGCCGCCTCGCCGACCCGGCGGTGCGCGCGGCGATCTTGGCCGAGGACGATCTTCCGCCGCAGCCGCTTCCGTTATTCGACGGCATGTACGGACTGATCCAGCACAGCGCCGACCGCATCTACGCCATCGGCGACCCGCCCGACTACGAACCGACGTCCGAGCGGACCGTCGCTGCCATCGCCGAACGCCGCGGCGAGGAGCCGCTGGCCACCATGTACGACCTGATGCTCGAAGCGGATGCCTCGGCGCTGTTGATGCTGCCGTTCTACAACTACGCCGCGGGCAACCACGATGCGATCTACGAGATGCTGACGCACCCCGCGGCCATTTCGGGACTGTCCGACGGCGGTGCCCACTGCGGGCTGATCTGCGATGCCTCGTACCCCACATTCCTGCTGACCCACTGGGCCCGCGACCGCCACCGCGGGCCGAAGCTCTCACTCGAATACGTGGTTCGCAAGCAGACCCTCGACACCGCAACGCTTTTCGGCCTCTCCGATCGTGGGGTCATCGAGGTCGGCAAGAAGGCCGATATCAATGTCATCGACATGGATGCACTGACCCTCGAACTGCCGAAGATGGTCTACGACCTGCCCGCCGGCGGCCGTAGGCTGATCCAGGGCGCCAAGGGCTACGATGCGACCGTGGTCAACGGAGCGGTGACCCGGCGCCACGGCATTGACACCGGCGCCAGGCCGGGCCAGTTGATACGGGGCGTGCGGTAGTCAGGCCAGCGCGTAGATCCGCTGCGCGTTCTCCCGGGCGATCAGGTCGACGACACGGACCGCGTCGGCCTCGCTCCACTCGTCGGCATCGATGAATTCCTGAAGCGTGTCCCGGATTCCGTTTCGCCACAGCCGGGCTCCGAGACAGTGCAGTTCGGCCGGACCGAACCCGTCCGACGAGTACAGGATCTTGCGGAACGGCGCCATCTCCAGCAGCCGTCCGATGAACGCCGCCGAGCGCGCGCCGAGGTAGTTGATGGACAACCCGCCGTCGAGATATACATTGTTGAACGCCTGCGCCAGATATCCGGCCTCGCGTTCGTAGGGATAGCAGTGCAGCAGCATGATCGGGGTGTCGCCGCTCTTGCGCAGGAAGTCCAGCAGGTCAAGCGGATTCGTCTTGTGCAGGTCGCAGTCGCGGTCGCCGAACCCGACGTGAAACTGCAGCGGCTTGCCGAGGCGCAGAGCCTGATAGAGCCCGAATCGCAGCAGCACCCGGTCGGTCAGCCGGGGGTCCCCACTGTCGCGCCACCTGATCGCCGCTTCGGCCACCTCGACGGGTGTGGGTTCACTCAAATCGCCGTCGAAGCCACCACGGTAGGCCAGAATCGACTTGGTCGCTATCGCGGTCTTCGCCCGACCGTCCAGGATGCGGGCGAATGCCGTGGCGTAGTCGCCGGATTCCTTGATGGCCTCTTCAGCAACCGACTCCAGTCGGACGATCTCGTGGACATGCCCAACCGACAGGTCGGCCAATGCGTCGAGATCGGCGACGCCACTGGCGAATCCGGTGTCCACCAGCCAGTCCGACACCTTGGCATCTGACAGGAACAGCTTGGCCAGCGCGCCCTCGGTGTGCTCGCTGCGACGGTTCCAGTAAACGTCAGCGTTGGCGTGCCGCGGCAACCCGAGCAGCGGTCCGCAATGCGCTCGGACGGCGAACCCGAGCTGGGTGTCGAACGCCGAATCGAAGTCCGCCAGTGGTTCGGTGTTGGCCTCGTTCAAACCGTTCTCGAACCGTGCGCGGTCGCGGGCTTCCAGCCAGCAGCCGTGCACGTGGTGGTCCACCAGCGGCACGTTCTCGATGTGCTCGCCCAGCGCTGGTGCTGATTCGCTCCTCACGTGCGCGGCAACCTCATACGCTCCAGGCCAGCCGGAACTTCTCGGCGAGCTCGTCGGGGCTCAGATCGCCGAAGTTCTCCTGCTCGTAGCGCCGCACAGCGACCACCGCTTCGACGGATTCGTCGCCGAGAATGCCACGCACCAAGGCGGATTGGTTGAGAGCATCAAGCGCGTCCGCCTGGCTCGACGCCAGCAGCTTGATGCCCGCCTGCTTGCGTTGTTCATCGGTGAGTGTGGCGGGGTCGACGGTCGTCTCGGGAGCAAGCGGAAGCTTGCGTTCGATGCCATCGAGGGCGAGTCCGAGTATCGCAGCGGTCGCGTAGTAGGGATTGGCCGACGGATCAATGACCTTCACCTCGACGTTCGCGCCTTGCGGATTGCTCGGCCCGCCGATCAGGTACCGCACCGCGGCTTCCCGGTTCTCGGTCCCCCAGCACACGTATGCCCCCGACCAATGACCCGGCTGCATCCGCAGGCCCGACACGACGGAGCCGCACAATACCCCCTCTGCTTCGGGCAGGCCCGACAGTAACCCGGCGATCGCCGATTCACCGTCGGGCGTCATGCCGCCGATTCCGGCTCCGCCCGAGAACAGCGGAGTTTCGCCGCGTTTCATCGAGAAGTGCTGATGCGCACCGGACCCGACACTGCCTGCGAACGGTACCGGGGACAGGCTGACTCGCAACCCGTATCGCCGGGCCACTCTTCCGGTGATGACGCGCATCAGCACCAGTTGGTCCGCTGCCGCAACGGGTGACTGTGGCGACAGTGAGATCTCGAACTGGTTCACTCCATACTCGGGGTGGAACTGTTCGATGGTGACGCCAGAACCGGTTGCCGCGTTCATCACGTCGCGTATGAAGCCCTCGAATTCCAGCACCCCGGCCAGACCGTACTGCGCCCACATGTGCGATGGCAGCCGACCGCCGTCCGGCTCGACGAGCAGAAACTCCATTTCGTGACCGACGACCGCTTCGATGCCGGCGTCGGACAATCGCTCCTCGACCCGGCGCAGCACACCGCGGCTGCAATACGGATCAGGCGAACCGTCTTGATTGAAGAAAGCGCCAGGGGCCCAAGCTAATCCGTCGCCCAGTATCCGCAGCGCGCTGAGGTCGATGCGGATCCGCTGGTCCCCCACCACGCCTATGCCGTCGCCGAAGACGATGCCCGCCTGGTCGATGGTGAAGACGTGCCAGACCGGGCTCGCACCGAGTCCGGGATCGGCGAACGCGCCCATCCGGCGGAGCGGAACCGTCTTGGCATGCGTGAGCCCGGCGGGGTTGACGACCGTGCCGATCAGCGTCGCGACCCCGTCGGCCTCCAATTGGGCGATCGCCGCGGCGGCGAGGGGTTTGGCTGCCCGCGATGTCACAGCAGCCATTCTGCGCGCGGGCGTCGCGAATTACAGGGTGATCTTGCAGGTTTGGCCGATGTCAAGCGTCCGGAGCATGCGGCCCATGCCCAGCCACATGGCACAGGACAGCGCCAGGTCGGTCAACAGTTCGTCGCTGAACTGCTTGTTGGCCCGATCCCAGAATTCTTCGTCGTCACGAAGGCCGGTGTGGTCG
>DASQCE010000618.1:0-5716 GCA_035634855.1 Mycobacterium sp. | reverse complement strand
GACGTCGTCGGCCTGCTTGCCGAGCTCTACCGCCCTCCTGCCCGATCCCGCTGACCCGCGGGCGGCCCGGGTCGAGCTCGTGGTTTGGCTCGCCCAGATGGTGCCCGCGATGCCGTCCATCTTGGGCGACCATTCGCGGATCAGGACTGGCCGGGTATGGCGGTGGTGCAGGATGGCGCCGCCACGGCGGCGCGTGCGGGCAAACCATTGTGCGCTGCGGCGGTGTCGGTCTCGGCTGTTTGCACTGACCTTCGGTGGCTGAATGCGCCATGGTGCAGGCTGTCGGGGAAAGTCCTGTCGGGTCGGCTCGGGGGTCGCCAAAAGTCGAACATCATCCAGTGGGCGACAGCGTCACCGCCGTCGCCGGGTGGTGCGGGCGGTCGAGGCGACGCCCGACTTCTGTGGTGAACTGTCGCTGCTGATCGGCATCACCGGCCGCAAGGTGTCGCCATGTGGGCGAGGCGATGAGACCGGCGAGGCGGACGGCTTCGGGATAGACCGCCGCGAACAGCCGGGAGGCGCTGAACGTCGCCGTCTCGGTGCCCGCCGGGATGAGGGCCTCGGCGCGGCGGGTCCATTCGCGGTGAACACCGACGCCGTCTTCCCGCCGATCCGCCCAGAGGTGGCCGCAGAACAGGAACCCGGTCAGCACCGCATGTAGCCGGCAGCCGGACCGTGGCGGCGCAGCAGCCGCAGGTGGTGTCGCTGCGCACCGACAATATCGTCGAGCCCGGCCAGGGCGGTGGCGGGCTGGTCGATGTCCGGCGGCCCGACCCAGTACCGGTGGCGGATGCAGACATAGCGGTGGTGCGGCAGTAGGTGGGTCACCGGACCGCCGGGGTGTCGTGCGTCGCAGCGTGGGCAGCCGGGCTGGGGCTGATGGCGCAGCGCCGACCAGTCCGGGGCGGGATGCAGCTCGGGCAGCGCGCGAATAAGGTGCTCGCGTCGGTGGCCGGTCACGGCGGCCAGCCGGTTGGCGAGGACGTCGCGCCGTCGGCCACCTGGCCGTGGGACGCTGATCGGTTCCCACAGTTCCCGCAAAGGTAGGCCGTGCAGGCTGGCCAACCGAGCCAGGTAGGAGGCGACGCTTTCCAGGTGTGCCGGCGCGACGGCGATCGGCAGCCGGGATAACACAATCAGCCGGTCTGCTTGCGGATCGCCCGGCTTCCGGGGCGCGGTGGCCGTGATGCGGTGTCGGCGCGTTCGGCGGCGTAGTCGACCGCGACGCTGTCGAGTAGCTGTTTGCTGACCTGTTCGCTGCCGTCCTCGATGGCCAAGATCGCCGCACCACGCACCAGCTGCGAGAGGCTGCCGATCATGCCGCCGCTGCGCCGGTAAAGGTATTCATCGAGGCGCACCAGGTTGCCGGTGCGGTGGCGGTGCAGGCGCAGCAGGGACTCCAAAGCGGCGATCAGCGCCCGCCACTGCCCGCGTTGCGCGCGGGTGCCATAGGCAAAGGGCGCGGCCGGGATGACGGTGAACCGGCCGGCGATCTGGCGGCCGCGCACACCGGCGAACAAGCCTTGCGCCTCGACATCGACGCCGGCATAGATGAACGTGGCCGGCAGCCGTTCATTATCTTCAGCTGAATCGGAACCGTCTCCAACGTGTGCGACGGGCGCTGGAAATCCCCGGGATCGCGTGGTGGACAGGATTACCTTCCGTTATCCATCACGGAACGGGAGGTAGCGATGCGGGTGCAGCGCGTGCTGATGCCGGGCACAGAGTTCGAGTCGTGGACTGTCATCGGTGATGACCACATGCCGGTGGAGCCGGTCGAGCGGTTCCTGTCGTATCTGGCGTCGATCGAGAAGTCGCCGAACACGATCAAGGCGTATGCCCACGATCTGAAGGACTGGATGACGTATCTGGACCGTCACGGCGTCGACTGGCGGACAGCGAGGCTGGAAGACGTTGCCGGGTTCGTCGCCTGGCTGCGGTTGCCGCCGCAGGCCCGCGACGGCTCGGTGGCGGTGCTGCCGACGGTCGCACGGCACTGCTCGGCGGTCAGTGTGAACCGGAAACTGTCGGCGGTGACGTCGTTTTGCGGGTTCCATGCCCGTCACGGTGTCGAGCTGTCGGCGCTGCTGATCACCTTGCAGCCGACGACCGGGCGCGGCCGGGGTGCGGCGACGTCGTATCGGCCGTTCCTGCATCAAGTGTCCAAACGCGGTGGTGAGCGGCGGCGGACGATCAAGCTGAAAGCGCCGAAGTCTCTGCCGAAAGTCCTTACTGTTCAACAGGTTCAGGCGATCCTGGATGCCTGTGAGCATCTGCGGGACCGGTTGCTGTTTGCCTTGATGCTCGACACCGGGGTTCGGGTGGGCGAAGCGCTGGGGTTGCGCCACGAGGACATCGCCATCGCGGAGAAGACGATCACCGTCACACCGCGTGACAACGCCAACCGCGCCCGCGCCAAGACCGGGGTGCGCACGATCCCGGCTAGTGCGGAGCTGATGCGCTTATATGCCGACTACCTCAACCGGGAGTACGGGTCCCTGGATTCGGACTACGTATTCGTCAACCTGTGGTCGGCGCCGCTGGGTCGGCCGTGGTCGTATTCGGCGGTCTACGACCTGGTCGAGCGGCTGCGGGCCCGCACCGGTATTGGGTTCGGACCCCATCTCTATCGCCACACCTACGCGACCTGGCTGCTGCGCCGCGGTGCCGGGATGGAGAGCGTGAAGGAGCTTCTTGGCCACGCATCGATCACCACGACGGTCGACAACTACGGGCACCTCACCGTCGAGGACGCCCGCCAGACCCTGGAAGCTGCGGGCTGGTTCACGGGAAGGGAGGTCCGCTGGTGACAACCGCCCAGAAGCCTATCCCGGGCTCGGCGCTGGCGAAGCTGATGGCCGTCCTCCGGCCAGAGTTCCGTGCCGACGTCTATGTTCCCGCACCGAACGACCCCGTCTTCATATCTGACCAGTGCATCGTCGCCGACTGTGACCGGACCGCTGAAGCGCTCCAGAACCGCCTGTGCTGCGCCCACTCTCAGCGGTTCCGCAAGCGGAACTACTCGACGATGGAGGAGTTCCTCGCCGACCCTGGACCACCGACACGGGGCCGCAAAGCCCTGGCAGCCTGCGTCATGACAGGATGCCGACACGGGCGCTGGGACCGAAACGGGTTGTGCCGCAAGCACAACGGTTATTGGAAGCGCGCAGGCCAGCCCGACCTGACCGCCTGGGAAGCTCCCGACCTGACCCCTAGCCACCCTGTGTCGGCCGAGTGCAGGCTGCCGTTCTGCGATCTGTGGGTCGACAGTCCCACGAGATTGTTCTGTCCGGGTCATTACGACCGCTGGGTTCGGCACGGCCGACCCGAACTCGAACGGTTCATCGCCGACTGCGAACTGGTCGGCACCGCCCACATCGATCTGCGGGTCCTGGCCCCGCAACCGCGACTGGAAATCCAGTACGCGCTGCAATGCCGCTACGACGCACGCTCCCGCGTCGCGCCTCCGCGCATGGTCACACCCGCCGTCCGGCTCGTCGCGACGCTGGGCATCGCCTCACTGCTGCAGCTGAGCGAAGAACAGTGGCGCGTGGCGGCTGCGGCTCGCCCCAATCAGTCGTTGATCTTCCTGCTCGACGCCCGCTATGCGATCGAGGCCCTGCGAGACGGAACCGGCTGGGAGAACGAATATCCCAGGGATGTGTGGCGGTTGGACAGGTTGCCCGGCATCGCCGCGCCTGCCGGGCGCCCTTGTCCTCGAGACCGGTTGCGGTTCGACCGCATCATCCATCCCCGACTGCGCGATCTGGGCAAACGATGGACCAGGCTCCGCCTGACGTCCGGGCTCAGCATCGGCGCGGCCCGCGCCGGAGTCGATGCCCTGATCCGGTTCAGCGACTTCCTGGCCCTCGTCGGCGTCGACTCGCTCGCCGACATCGACCGGCCACTGCTGGAACGCTACCTCGCCCACGCGATGTCCCAACCCGGTGGAAACGACGCGAAGAGGCACCGGATCAGCGCGCTCAACGTGTTCTTCCAAGCCGTCCGCCAGCACGGCTGGGACGACAGCCTCCCTGGAAGGGCGGCTTTCTATGCCGGCGACACTCCACCGATCCGCACCCAGGTCGACCGCCGACTGGCGGAGTTCGTCATGACCCAGGTCGAATCACCGGCCAATCTGGACCGTTGGTCCGATCCTTCCGGCCGGGTGGTCACCCTGATCCTCATCCGGTGCGGTCTGCGCCTCTCGAGCGCCTTGTCGCTCGCGTTCGACTGCGTGGTCCATGACGGGCAAGGCGCCCCTTACCTGCGTTACTTCAACACCAAGATGAAACGAGAAGCCGCCGTCCCCATCGACGACGAGCTCGAAGCCGCCATCGGTGAGCAGCAACACAGGATTCTCGGGAGATGGCCGGACGGGGCACCGCTGCTGTTCCCGCGCGAACGCTCGAACGTCTCCGGCAACGTCCCACTCGGCCCCGGCACCTACCGCCGGAAGCTGAACTGCTGGCTGCAAGCCTGCGAGATCCACGACGAACTCGGCCGACCGGCGCATCTCACGCCCCACCAATGGCGCCACACTTTCGCCTGTCGTCTCATAAACCGCGACGTCCCCCAAGAGGTGGTGCGGGTGCTTCTCGACCATGAATCGCACCGTATGACAAGCCACTACGCCAAGATCACCGATCAGACCGTGCGCCGTCACTGGCAAGAGGCCACGAAGGTCAACATCAAAGGTGAGCGGGTCTGCATAGACCCGGAAGGCCCACTGGCACAAGCACAATGGGCCAAGACCCGCTACGGCATGTCCACCCAGACCCTGCCGAACGGCTGCTGCGGTCTGCCGCTGCAGCGCACCTGCCCGCACGCCAACGCTTGTTTGACATGTCCGGTTTTCCTCACCGGGCCCGAGTTCCTGCCCGAACTCCGGGAACAGCGGCGGCGAACCCTGACCCTGATCGACGTATCCGAACGCGGAGGGCACGCCCGCATGGTCGAGATGAACCAGCAGGTGCTGACCAACCTGAACCAGATGATCAACGAGGTCGAGAAGACCGTGACCGAGGACATGGACACCACCCATGCGAGCTGACAACTCCCACCACATCGTCACCGCCGCCCGCCGCCGAGCCACCGCCACACGCCGCCGGGCCATCGCCGCAATCCGTCGGATGGACAATGCAGGACAACCGATTTCATTCGACGCGGTGGCGCGCGAAGGGCAGATCTCCCGGTCCTGGCTCTACAACCAGCCCGACCTGCGCGCCGAGATCGAACGACTCCGCGCCCGGCGAGATCCAGGGCCCACCGGGCACCGTCTTCCGGACCGGCAACGCGCATCCGACGCTTCCCAGCGGCGCAGACTCGAGGTTGCGACCGAACGAAACCGCCAGCTGGAGGCCGAGAACCGACACCTACGCGAGGCACTTGCGGTCGCCCTCGGCGAACTGCGCGCAGCCTCCATCGTCGGTCAGCTCGGCGACACGCCGATCAAGAAATCTCAACCGATCATCGGACCCTGCTGACGCATGCGTCGACGACACTGGCCACGAAGCATCGGCGCAGGTCAACGAGCCAGGCATCCACCAGGCTGAAGATAACGTTCGGCTGCCGGCCACCTTCGTTTACGCCGGCATCAATGTGGAGGTGCAAGGACCACGATGCCCTTCCTTCATTGCATAACGGATGATTCGCATGCCTGCGGGCAGCGGGCATTCAGATAAACTTGCCGATGTTGGGTCCGGTGCTACATCTT
>DASQCE010000617.1:0-5937 GCA_035634855.1 Mycobacterium sp. | reverse complement strand
TACGCCGCCTTGGGCGAGATAGATATGGGACTGCAGCGCTGCCCCGGCGGGCGCCGTGGAATGCGCCATCAGGTCGGCGTCCGGCGACTGCTCACCGCTGACGACGATGGTCGGCACGCCGCTTGCCGACACGGTATCGATGCCGTCCTGCCATGCGCGGTATCCGCCCAGGATGCGCACGACGACGATATCGGCACCGGCAAGCAGCTCCTCGAGCTCGCCGTCGACCAGCCGCGACGGGTTCGCCCACCAATAGCGCGCCCCGCTTGCGCGGGCGGTGATCAGATCGGTGTCGGACGTCGACAGCAGCAGCACGGTCGGTGCGAGGTTGGACGGTGAGAGACCTTCAGCCACCCACCATTCGTACCGCACCGACCGATTACACGGTGCGGTCGGTGGTCAGCCGTCCTTGCCCCAGCGGCCGTGCCAGGTCTGCGGGTAGGGCAACCCCAGAGCCGCGATGAGCACCAGCAGGACCGCGCCGAATGCGATCAGTGCGAACATCGTCGTTCCTCTCGGACATTCGGTTACTGCACACGCGTGCAGTAGCCAGAACGTACTGCCCTACCGGCCGATACTGATGGACTTGTGTGGGACGGATCACCCTGCGCCGCATTGTGGCGCCGGTCACATCAAGCGGTGCGAATTACGAAGTCGTCCGTCTGCGGCGTGGCCAGCAGCTCGCGATGCCGCCGGGGCGTCCACGGGAACAGCTCCGGCAGACCATCCTTACCCAAGTACCAGCTCTTGCAGCCGGTGACCCACACCGTTTGCGGCATAGCGGCTTTCATGCTCTCGTTGTAGTCCTTGGTGGCCGCTTCGGTCGGCGCCGCGGCGACGACACTGCCGTCGCGGATCTGGTTGATCCACCACATCGCATAGTCAGCTTGGTCCTCGGCGACGATCACCAGCGACTGGTTGCCGATCGGCGAGTGTGGGCCCATCAACATGAACAAGTTCGGAAAGCCCGGCACGGCGATCGAACGGTATGCGTGGGGCCCGTCTTCCCAGGCCTCGTCGAGTTTGAGGCCGTGCTCGCCGACGATTTCCATCGGACGAACGTAGGCACGGGCATCGAACCCGGTGGCGAGCACGAGCAGATCGAGTTCGTGCAGCGTTCCGTCCGCGGTGATGACGCCTCGCGGTTCGACGTGGTCGATCGCCTGGCTGACGAGATGGACGCCTGGCTTCTGGAGGGCCTGGTAATAGTGGCCCGCAAGAATCAGCCGCTTGCACATGGCCTGGTAGTCGGGGGTCAGCCTGCGGCGCAGTTCGGGATCGCGCACCGAGAGCCGCAGATTCCAGCGGCACATCGCCGCCATCGCGCGGCGCTGCCAGCATTGCTCGACCGTTGCGCGACCGAACCCATGCTCTATGTAGGTCTGCCAGAACCAGTAGCCGAGTTTGTTGAGGGTGGCCCAGCGCTGCAGCGCCGTCTTGGTGAACCGCGAGTAGCGCAGGTTCGGCGTGGGAAACACCCATTGCGGGGTGCGTTGAAAGATTTTGAGTCCATTGACCTTCCCACCGAGTTCGGCGGTGATTTGCACCCCCGTTGAGCCGGTCCCGATCAATCCGATGCGTTTGTCGGGCAACGTAACGGAGTGGTCCCACCGCGACGAGTGAAACATCGGGCCGGCGAAGCTGTCGAGCCCGGGGATGTCCGGGTATCGCGGGACCCGAAGAAAACCCGTCGCGGTGATCAGCACGTCGAACGCTTCCTCGCCGTCGGCGGTGCCCACCCACCACTGCCCGTCCCGGTACCGGGCGGACGTGACGTCGGATCCGAACCGAATGTGCGGACGGATGTTGCGTTCGGTTGCGACCTGTCGGAAATAGGAGTGAATCTCCGGGCCCGGCGACATGAGGCGTGACCAGGCGGGGTTGGGTCGGAACGAATACGCGTAGAAGCGTGACGGGACGTCACAGGACAGACCCGGATAGGTGTTGTCGCGCCAGGTTCCACCGACCTCGTCGGCCTTTTCGAAGATCGTGAAGGTCTCGATGCCCGCGTCCTGCAGCTTGGCGGCCATGCACAACCCGGACATCCCCGCGCCGATGATGGCGACCCTCAGTGAGCGCTTCTCTGACACGGTGACCCCCTGCCCCCGGCGGGCGAATGGCCGAACAGTACGCCCAGACGCGCCAGGTATTGACGGAATTGACATTTTTGTCATCTGGCCGAGAGTTCGAATCGCGGCCAGCCAAATCGTTTACGGCACAGCCATCGCGTGTCGGAATGGAGCGGTGACTGAACTCTTCGACGTGGTGAAACTGGGCGCCCACATCGGTGCCCGCATTGACGGCGTACGGCTGGCAAGCGAACTCGATGCCGAGACGGTCGCGGCGATCAACGCTGCGCTCCTGGAGCACAAGGTGATCTTTTTCCGCGACCAGCACGACCTCGATGACGACGGCCAGCTTGCTTTCGCAAGCAAACTGGGCACGCCCACAACCGCGCATCCAACGCTGTCGGAGGGCGCGTCGGTGCTGCCGATCGACTCGCGCTACGACAAGGCCAACAGCTGGCACACCGACGTGACATTCGTCGACCGCATCCCGAAAGCATCGCTGCTGCGGGCCGTTTCGCTGCCCAGCTACGGCGGGACCACCACATGGGCGTCGACCGAGGCGGCCTACGAGCAGCTGCCCGCGCCGCTGCGCGCGCTGACCGAGAATCTGTGGGCGGTGCACACCAACACCTACGACTACGCGGCCGACTACGACGGCCGGCACGAGAAACTCACCGAAACGGTGCGCGAATACCGCGAGGAGTTCGTGCGGGAGTACTACGAGACCGAGCATCCGGTGGTGCGGGTGCATCCCGAAACCGGCAAGCGGGTGCTGCTGCTGGGCCATTTCATCAAACACTTCGTCGGACTGGGCCCCGCGGAGTCGGCGGCGCTGTTCGGCCTGTTGCAGGCCCGAGTTACCAAGCTGGAGAATACTGTTCGCTGGGACTGGCAGCCGGGCGATCTGGCGCTCTGGGACAACCGCGCCACCCAGCACTACGCCGTCGCGGACTACGACGACCAGTACCGGCGGCTCAACCGGGTCACGCTGGCCGGAGACATCCCGATCGACGTACACGGCCGGCACAGCCGCGCCGTCATCGGTGACGCCTCACTGTATTCGGACGTGGTCAGCCCCATCGCGCTGGCGAGCTGATCAGAGCCGGTCCATTTCACGCGCCATGAGCGCGTTGTCCATCCAGGCATGCCGCTTCGGGTAATGCCGTCGCGCGGGCGGCTTTTCAGTCGCTGCGAACATCGCACGCAGCGCTCCGCTGATGGCATGGATGGTGTCGGTCCAGCGGCGGGTCTTCGCCGGAGGTAGCGCCACCACCGCCGCGGAGCTCAAGAGCACCTGCTGTTCGGTGATCAGCGCTTGCGTCTCGGTCGAGGTTGGCTGCGAGGTGACGAGCTTTTCGCGGCTCTCCTCGAGCTCGGGGCCAGATGTCGTTGCCATGTCGGTCATTTGAGTTGCTCCCACTTTGTGGTCTCTGGTGTTCAGATGAACCGGAACCCTCATGAGTGAGAAATTAACGCCGCTGATGGCGCATCTCACGCGTAGACGAGTACCTGTTTATCTGGTTAATTCGCACAGCCATACGCGGGTAGTGCATCGCACGCGCTCCCGCCCCTCTGACGTGGGAATTGAGCGAAGATCTGCCAGGATGAGCCGCACCCGCCCAGGGGCGACGCCCATCCCAGCAACGCTGCCGTGATTGCGGTCACCGCTCGGACCGCAACATCTCCCGCGCCATGCGGGAATCCTCGAGGAAATCATTGCGGGCCGGGTGGTGCGGTCGCTTCGGCCGGGCCTCGTTGCTGGACGTCACGAATGCCGCCGCCAAGGATGCGCGCACCGCTTCGGTCCAGCGTCGGCTGGTCCTCGCCGGCCGCAACGGCACAGCCGCTGCGGTGGCGAACAGCACCTGCTGTTCGGTGATCAAAACCGGCACGCGAGGCGACACCCCCGCGGCGTCGTGTTCGACCGCCTCGCCGAATGGCACTAGCGATTCGGACATTTCAGTCCCCCTTTGTCAGGTGACATTTCCGAGCCGGTGGATCCGGCCGTCGGATGGGAGAAATTTTCGGCCGGTGATTAGCGATCCTCATGAGTAGCGAACTACCTGTTTATTCGTGGCCACTGCGTACCCATGCTGATTCGGCAAACGGTAATGACCTTCTTTCTGGTATACATGCGCACACAGCAACATTCTGACGACGTGGAATCGCAGGCTTGTCATCGCCCGTACGGTGGTCTAGTGGCAAGAATTCGCGGTCGTGACGCCTGCCCGGGCGCGCTGCAGCTGCACCAGGCGGCGGACGGCGCCCTGGCGAGAGTGCGGTTACCGGGCGGCGTGATCTCGCCCGAACAGTTGGAGGCTCTTGCCCACGCTGCGACGCGGTTCGGATCGCCTTCCATGGAACTCACGTCGCGCGGCAACATCCAACTGCGGGCCATCACAGACACCGCGGCGGTCGCCGAAGTCGTCGCCGCGGCAGGCCTGTTGCCTTCGCAGAGTCATGAGCGAGTCCGCAACATCGTCGCGTCGCCGCTATCCGGCCGCATCGGAGGGACGACGGACATCCGCGGTCTGGTCGGCGCATTGGACGAGGCGATTCAATCCGAGCCCGCGTTGGCCGAGCTGCCGGGCAGGTTCATGTTCGGCGTGGACGACGGCCGCGCCGACGTCTCGGGACTGGGCGCCGATGCGAGCGCTCACTTTGTCGGCGAGGCGACGGCCGCCCTGCTGCTCGCCGGCCGCGATACCGGCGTGCGGTTGGAGGGGCCGGATGTCGTCCCCGCACTCGTTGCGGTCGCCACACAGTTCGCCGCGGTACGCGGAAAGGCTTGGCGGGTAGCCGAACTCATTGACACCTCGCCGCTACTGGATCATTTCACTCGCAGCGCGGCGCCCGGCGCGACATGGCCGCCGGTCGTCCGGCCGCCCGTCGGTTGGCTGCCGCAAGACGACGGGCGCATCGCGCTCGGGGGTGCGGTGCCGCTGGGTGTGCTGCAGGCCAGGGTTGGGGAGTACCTCGCGGCGATTGGCGCACCGCTGGTGATCACGCCGTGGCGCTCGGTGCTGGTCTGCGACCTCGACGAGGGAATCGCGGATGTGGCGTTGCGTGTGCTGGCGCCGATGGGACTGGTGTTCGACGAGAAGTCGCCGTGGCTGTCGGTCAGCGCGTGTACGGGCAGCCCCGGCTGCGAACATTCGGCCGCCGACGTACGCGCGGACGCCACAGCGGCGCTCGACGAACCCGCCAACGGACACCGGCACTTCGTCGGCTGCGAACGGGCGTGTGGCAGCCCACCCGTCGGCCAGGTGCTGATCGCCACGGGCGACGGCTATCAGCCGCGCGATCGCTCGTAGTGCCGACGCGCACGGTCACGGTTTCCGCAATCGGCCGCGCTGCACCAGCGGCGGTTCCGGCGGTGGCTACTGTCCAGGAATAACCACCCGCATGCTGCGTCGTCGCACTGCTTGACGCGGCTCAACGGGATCCCGGTGATCAGCGCTACGGCCTCAGCGGTCAGTCTGTCGACTGGGCGCACCGTGTTCTCGCGTTCGACCCATGCGACACCGTCGCCGACTGGGCGAAGCTCCCTGTGCCGCAGAGCGCTCACGTAAGCCTCGGTGATGGCGGCCAAAGCAGACGGTGCGCCACTCGTCAAAACTGCGTGTAGCGCTTCCCGCAGCTGCTTGGCACGTCCAAAGGCGCGCTGAGCAGCCACCTGATCGGACCGCACGGCGCCGATGAGTTCTTCCGCTTCGGTGGCGTCCACCACGCCGGTGTGACGGCACCAGGCCACCACATCGGAATAGTCCGCGAGATAGTCGATTCGACGTGCGTCGTCGCCGCGCCAGGCGACGGTGTTGACGAAGTCGATCACCGGGTGTCCGCCGCGCAGGTCGAGTTGCCCTGC
>DASQCE010000616.1:0-4457 GCA_035634855.1 Mycobacterium sp. | reverse complement strand
GCCACCGACAACGACATCGTCATCCCCGACGTGCTGGCCTCGCGCCACCACGCCACGTTGGTGCCAAAGCCCGGCGGCGCGGAGATCATCGACAACCGCAGCATCAACGGCACATTCGTCAACGGTGCGCGCGTCGAGTCGGCAGTGCTGCACGACGGCGACACCGTGACGATCGGCAATGTCGACCTGCTGTTCCGCGGAGGCACTCTGGTCCGCCGCACCGAGACCGAGGCCGCGACCCGCACCGGCGGCCTCGAGGTACACGGCGTGACGTGGACCATCGAGGGCAACAAGACGCTGCTGGACAACATCTCGATGGCCGCGCGCCCCGGCATGCTGACGGCGGTCATCGGGCCGTCGGGAGCGGGCAAGTCGACGTTCGCACGGTTGGTGGCCGGCTACACCCACCCGACGACGGGCACGGTGTCGTTCGAAGGACACGACGTCCACGCCGAGTACGCCTCACTGCGCTCCCGGATCGGGATGGTGCCGCAGGACGATGTGGTGCACGGACAGCTGACCGTCAGGCAGGCGCTGATGTACGCGGCCGAACTCAGGCTGCCGCCCGATACGAATAAGGCAGACCGCGAACAGGTCGTCAACCAGGTGCTCGAGGAACTCGAGATGACCAAGCACCTGGACACACGCGTCGAGAAGCTCTCGGGCGGGCAGCGCAAGCGCGCATCGGTGGCGCTGGAGCTGCTGACCGGGCCGTCGCTGCTGATCCTCGACGAGCCGACCTCAGGGCTGGACCCGGCGTTGGACCGTCAGGTGATGACGATGTTGCGCCAGCTCGCCGACGCAGGCCGCGTAGTGCTGGTGGTCACGCACTCGCTGACCTACCTCGATGTGTGCGACCAGGTGCTGTTGCTCGCCCCCGGCGGCAAGACCGCGTTCTACGGGCCGCCCAACCAGATCGGCCCGTCGATGGGCACCACCAACTGGGCCGATATCTTCAGCTCGGTCGCGGGTGACCCCGACGCGGCGAACAAGCGATTCATCGCGCAGCACGGCCCGCCACCACCGCAGCCGGCCGCGCAGAAACCGGCGGACCTCGGGGAGCCCACGAAGACCAGCCTGCGGCGGCAATTCTCGACGATCGCGCGTCGCCAGATGCGGCTGATCGTGTCCGATCGCGGTTACTTTCTGTTCCTGGCGTTCCTGCCGTTCATCATGGGTGTGCTCTCGCTGACGGTGCCCGGCGACGTCGGGTTCGGCGTCCCCGTTCCCGCGACACAGGGTGGGGAGGCGCCCAACGAGCCCGGGCAGATCCTCGTGCTGCTCAACGTCGGCGCCATCTTCATGGGTACCGCGTTGACTGTCCGCGCACTCATCGGCGAGCGGGCGATCTTCCTGCGCGAGCAAGCGGTCGGGCTGTCCACATCCGCGTACATCTTGGCCAAGGTCTTCGTCTTCGCCCTGTTCGCGTTGCTGCAGTCGGCGATCGTCGTCGGCATCAACGTGTGGGGAAAGAAGTGGGGCCCGGGGGCCGTGACCAGCGGCGTGGTGATACCGCCTCGGACCCTGGAGTTGTACGTCGATGTCGCGGCCTGCTGTGTGGCAGCGGCGATGACCGGCTTGGCGCTCTCGGCGCTGGCCAAGTCGAACGAGCAGATCATGCCGCTGCTGGTGATCGCGATCATGTCGCAGCTGGTGTTCCAGGGCGGCATGATCCCGGTGACCGGCCGCGTCGTCCTCGACCAGTTGTCTTGGATCACGCCGGCGCGGTGGGGATACGCCAGCACCGCGTCGACGATCGATCTGCTCAGACTCGTCCCCGGCCCGCTGACTCCGCAGGATTCGCATTGGAGACACACCCCGGGAGCGTGGTGGTTCAACATGGCCATGCTCGGGGCGATCTGCGTCGGCTACATCAGCTTCGTGCGGTGGAAGATTCGCCTCAAGGGCGGCTGAGTTTCTCCGCTCGCGCGTCAAGCCCGAGCCGGTATCAAGGCTTGAGCACGTAGCGTCCGCGCACCCCGCCCTTGGCCACCGCGCGGTGCGCGTCGACGACCTGGTCCAGCGGGACGACCGCGTGTACCCGGGCGAGCAGCTCGCCGGATGCGGTGCGATCGAGAAGCTCGCCCAGTCGAGCGCCGTCGGGGTGCGCTACCACAGCCGCCACGGTGACTCCGCGCTCCGTGGCGGGCTCTGAGCTCGGCTGGACGCCGACGAAGGTGCCTCCGTCGCGAACCAGCGCGAGACCCCGCTCCTGCAGCGCCGCAGCGTCGGCGACCGCGTCCCAGCCCGGCTCGGCGTGTGTGGTGAAGTCGGCCCCGAGGCCGCGGACGAACTCCCCGTCTTGGGGTCTGGCCAGACCCGTCACCTGCCAACCGCGGTCCTGCGCGAGCGAGGCGACGTATCCCCCAACCGCGCCGGCCGCCCCGGTCACCAGCAGCCGGTTGCCGTCGGTGGGCGCATCGCCGAGTAGGTCGACGATCTGTGCGGCGGCCAGCCCGTTGAGCGGCACCGTCGACGCCGCGACCAGGTCCAGTCCATCGGGCACGACTGCAAGGTTCGCGGCCGGCGCGACGAGCTGCTCGGCGTAGGTGCCGAAGTCGCGGTCGAAGCCGTCCACCATGCCGGCCACCCGGGTGCCGATGGCAATGTCCACGCCCAGGCCGGTGGCGACGACGGTTCCGGCGAAGTCCCAGCCCAGGCCGGTTCGCTCAGGCTGGTTGATCAGCCCAATACCGTGGAAGAACCCGGCCGCGACCGCGAGGTCGACGGGGTTGACCGGCGCGGCAGCGATCTCTGCCCGGACCTCGCCGGGCCCGGGCTCGACGACGGGAACCTCGATGATCTCGATCGAGTCGGGTCCGGCCGGTGCGCGAACGACAGCGGTGCGGACGGTGGAGGTGCTCATGGTTTCGCTCCTAAAGGGTTGTGTTCGGCGGTTCTCCTACCCCACTATTAGCAAGTAACTCTCTATTGGGAAGTGCGCACTCTGAAGTGCGTAGGGCACCCCTCGGTAGGAAGGAGCGGTCGATGCCAACGTCGACGGCGGCCCAGAAGCGGGCACAGGCGAAGGACGAATACGACTCGTTCCTCGCGCAATGCCCCAGCCGCCAACTGCTGGACCGGATCTCCGACAAGTGGGTCGCGCTGATCCTGGCCGCACTCGGCAGCGATGGCCCCCACCCCGGCGACGGCTACGTCGGTGAACCGCGATCCATGCGCTACTCCGAGCTGTCGCGCCGGCTGGCGGGAGTGAGCCAGAAGATGCTCACCCAGACGCTGCGCGCCCTCGAGCGCGACGGCCTGATCACCCGCACCGTGACGCCGACCGTGCCGGTCACGGTCACCTACGAGCCGACCGACCTCGGTCTGTCCCTCCAGCAGGTGATGTGGGGTGTGAAGGTGTGGGCCGAGGCGCACATGGACGAGGTGCTCGCCAATCGCAAGGAATACGACAACCGCGTCTCCTGAACGCGGTCATAGCCCGGGCTGGTCCTCGATGATGCCGAGCCAGATCTGTGCCGCGTCGATGGCGACCTTCTCACTGATGAACGCGTGCTGCGTGCCGGTGTAGATGTCGCGGAAGGCGCGCTCCAGTCGACTGCCCTCGCGGATCGAGCTGGTGCCCGCAACAAGATGGGCCCACTCCCCACACGCCCTCGCGACGTCGGTGGCGTAGACGGCGGCCACCCGCATATCCGCTCGCAACACCGGGGTGAGGTCTTCACCCGCGGCGACGGCGGCCTCGGCACGCGTGAAGGCGTCGAGAACGAGAAGGCGGGCCGCCCGCCACGATGCGACGTGGTGTGCCAAGCCTTTCTGAAATGTCGGACGGCTGGCCAACGACGCCATGTCACTCATCCGGAACTTCGTGGCCGCCAGCTCCTCCACATCGTCGAGCATGCTTTTGGCGACCCCTAGCGCCCACGATGCGTGACCGGCGGCGGTGACGGGCATCAGACCCATTCGGGTCGCCGGCGAGGTGCCGCGGTGCGGTTCACGGGCGAACAGCGGAAAGGTCCGGTACTGGGGCACAAACACATCCACCGCGTCGTAGTCATAGGAGCCAGTTTCCTTGAGCCCCTGTACATACCAGCCGTCGGTGAAGGCGACGTCGTCGCGTGGCACGATCGCCACCTGCATATCGGGTAGACCCTCGCCGATCCAGCGCACTTCGCCGCTGTCTATCGGCATGAATCCGGCCGCGATGTACTCCGAATGTCCGGTACCCGAGCCGAAGCTCCACGATCCGCTCAAGCGGTAGCCACCATCGACAGACTCACCTTGACCGTTCGGAAAGAACTGACCGCCCGTTGCGATCCGGTTGTCGTGTGCGGTGAACACCTCGGCGAAACCTTCGTCGGGGAGGTACGCCCCGGCGGCGAATGTCGATGGCAGGTTCGCGATGCCGATCCAGCCGAACGAACCATCCTGCCAGGCCATTTCGATCCACGTCTCGATCATCTCGGTGAACGAGGGCTCGACACCGCCCGCCGGTA
>DASQCE010000615.1:0-6215 GCA_035634855.1 Mycobacterium sp. | reverse complement strand
GTCCACCCAGGGCCATCTCGTCCAGATGGCGGGCCTTGCCGTGCAAAACTTCGTCTCGGCCGCGGTCGGCATGGCCGTAGCGATCGCCCTGGTTCGGGGGCTGGCCCGCCGCAACACCGGCGAGCTCGGCAACTTCTGGGTGGACCTTGTTCGCGGCACCATTCGAATCCTGTTGCCGCTCTCGGTGATTGCCGCGATCATCCTGGTCGCAGGCGGCGCCATCCAGAACTTCCACCTGCACGATCAGGTCGTCAACACGTTGGCCGGGGGGCAGCAGACCATCACCGGCGGACCGGTGGCGAGCCAGGAGTCGATCAAGGAACTCGGCAACAACGGTGGCGGTTTCTACAACGCCAACTCCGCCCACCCGTTCGAGAACCCGAACAGCTGGACCAACTGGGTCGAGATCTTTCTGCTGATGGTGATCAGCTTCTCTCTGCCGCGCACCTTCGGCCGGATGGTCGAGAGCAAGAAGCAGGGTTACGCGATCGCTGCCGTCATGGCCGTCCTCGCCGCGATCAGCGTCAGCTTCATGATGTTGGTCCAGCTGCAGCACCACGGGACCGTGCCCACCGCAGTCGGTTCGGCGATGGAAGGTGTCGAACAGCGCTTCGGCGTGGCCAACTCGGCCGTGTTCGCCGATGCCACCACGCTGACATCAACCGGCGCCGTGGACTCGTTCCACGACTCCTACACCAGCCTCGGCGGCATGATCACGATGTTCAACATGCAGCTCGGCGAGGTCGCCCCAGGCGGAGCGGGCTCGGGCTTGTACGGCATGCTGATCCTCGCGATCATCACCGTGTTCATCGCGGGCCTGATGGTCGGGCGCACCCCGGAATACCTGGGCAAGAAGATCACCCCGCGTGAGATCAAGTTGGCCGCAACGTATTTCCTGATCACCCCGCTTATCGCGCTGACCGGCACCGCCGTGGCGATGGCGCTGCCCGGCCAGCGGGCCGGCATGCTCAACACTGGCCCGCACGGGCTCTCCGAGGTGCTGTACGCGTTCACTTCGGCGGCCAACAACAACGGATCGGCGTTCGCAGGCATTACCGTCAACACCGAGTGGTACAACACCGCGCTAGGACTGGCGATGGCATTCGGCCGCTTTATGCCGATGATCTTCGTCCTCGCGCTGGCCGGCTCGCTGGCCAAGCAGGGCAAGACGCCGGAATCCATCGGCACGTTGCCCACTCACCGGCCGCAGTTCGTCGGCATGGTCGCCGGCGTGACGCTGATCCTCGTCGCCCTCACCTTCCTGCCGATGCTTGCGCTCGGCCCTCTCGCTGAAGGAATTCACTGATGACCACACCCACCCTCGATACACCGCACGCACAGCCGAAAACCACCGGTTCCAAGCGCATTCAGGGCGGACTGCTGGACCCGAAGATGCTGTGGAAGGCGCTGCCCGACGCGCTGCGTAAGCTCAACCCCCGCACGCTGTGGCGCAATCCGGTCATGTTCATCGTCGAGATCGGCGCGGTTTGGAGCACCATCCTGGCGATCGCTGATCCGTCCTGGTTCGGCTGGCTGACCGTGGTATGGCTATGGTTGACAGTCATTTTCGCCAACCTCGCCGAGGCCGTCGCCGAGGGGCGCGGCAAGGCGCAGGCCGAGTCGCTGCGCAGGACCAAGACAGCGACCATGGCCCGTCGGCTCGTCGGCTGGACCCCGGGCGCTCCGGGCCGCGAAGAAGAAGTTGCCGCGCCTCTGCTGCAGCAGGGCGACATCGTCGTGGTCGAAGCCGGCCAGACCATCCCCGGTGACGGCGACGTCGTGGAAGGCATTGCATCGGTAGACGAGTCGGCGATCACCGGCGAATCTGCACCAGTCATCCGCGAGTCCGGTGGCGACCGCTCCGCGGTCACCGGCGGCACCACGGTGCTCTCCGACCGCATCGTCGTCAAGGTCACGCAGAAGCCCGGCGAGAGCTTCATCGACCGGATGATCGCACTTGTTGAGGGCGCCAACCGGCAGAAGACACCCAACGAGATCGCGCTGAACATCCTGCTCGCCTCGCTCACGATCATCTTCGTGTTCGCCGTCGCGACCCTGCAGCCACTCGCGATCTTCTCCAAGGCGAACAACCCCGGTGTCCCGGATACGTTGGCACTCACCAACAACGGTGTGAGCGGCATTGTGATGGTTTCGCTGCTGGTCTGCCTGATCCCGACCACGATCGGGGCGCTGCTCTCGGCCATCGGCATCGCCGGAATGGACCGCCTCGTGCAGCGCAACGTGCTGGCCATGTCCGGTCGCGCCGTCGAGGCCGCGGGCGACGTGAACACCCTGCTGCTGGACAAGACCGGCACCATCACGCTGGGCAACCGGCAGGCCGCGGCGTTCGTTCCACTTACCGGTGTCACGCCCGAAGCGTTGGCCGATGCTGCGCAGTTGTCCAGCCTCGCGGATGAGACGCCGGAAGGCCGTTCGATCGTGGTGTTCGCGAAGCAGGAGTACGGGCTGCGCGCACGCACACCCGGCGAACTCGACAAGGCGCACTGGGTCGAATTCAGCGCCACCACACGGATGTCGGGCGTCGACCTCGAAAACGGACACACTCTCCGCAAGGGCGCAGCCAGCTCGGTCGCCGACTGGGTGCGCACCCAAGGTGGCCGCGTGTCAACCGAACTGGGCGACATCGTCGACGGCATCTCCGCCGCGGGCGGCACTCCCCTGGTCGTCGGGCAGGTCGTCGACGGCACAGCGTCCGTCCTCGGCGTCATCCACCTCAAGGACGTCGTGAAACAGGGCATGCGCGAGCGTTTCGACGAGATGCGCCGGATGGGCATCCGCACGGTGATGATCACCGGCGACAACCCGTTGACCGCCAAGGCCATTGCGGACGAGGCAGGTGTCGACGACTTCCTCGCCGAAGCCACCCCGGAAGACAAGATGGCTCTGATCAAGAAGGAGCAGGCGGGCGGCAAGTTGGTCGCGATGACGGGCGACGGCACCAACGACGCACCGGCGCTGGCGCAGGCCGACGTGGGCGTGGCGATGAACACCGGCACGTCGGCGGCCAAAGAGGCCGGCAACATGGTCGACCTCGACTCCGACCCGACCAAGCTCATCGAGATCGTCGAGATCGGCAAGCAGCTGCTCATTACCCGCGGCGCGTTGACGACGTTCTCCATCGCGAACGACATCGCCAAGTACTTCGCCATCCTTCCGGCGATGTTTGTGGCGTTGTTCCCCGGGCTGGATCTGCTGAACATCATGCGGCTGCACAGCCCGCAGTCGGCGATCCTGTCTGCGGTCATCTTCAACGCCGTGGTGATCGTCGCGCTGATTCCGTTGTCGTTGCGCGGTGTGCGGTACACGCCGAGCAGCGCGTCAAAGTTGTTGAGCCGCAACCTCTACGTCTACGGGCTCGGCGGGATCATCGCGCCGTTCATCGGGATCAAACTCATCGACCTCGTAATCCAATTCCTGCCAGGGATGTGACATGAAAATCTCAAATTTGGTTCGTCAGCATTGGGCGGCGCTGCGCGCATTGCTCGTCCTCACGGTCATCGTCGGTCTTGCCTACCCGGTGTTCATCTGGCTGGTCGCCCAGATACCCGGCCTGCGGGACCAGGCCAACGGATCGATCATCGAGGCGAATGGAAAGCCGGTGGGCAGCAGCCTCATTGGCCAGTCGTTCACCGACAAGGACGGCAACCCGCTGCCCCAGTACTTCCAGAGCCGGCCCTCGGCGGCCGGTGACGGCTATGACCCGCTGGCCACCAGCGCGAGCAACCTCGGCCCGGAAAGCGTCGTTGACACGCCCGGTGATCCGTCGCTGCCCAAGGACGACAACGGGTACAAGGCCAGCCTTCTCACCTTGGTCTGCTCGCGTAGCGCGTCCATCGGCGAGCTCGAGGGTGTGGACGGATCACGCCCGTTCTGCACCGGCGACGGTGTCGGCGCTGTGCTGTCGGTAATCGGACCCCGCGATTCGCGCGGCAACGTCATCCACCCGACGAAGGTGGTCAGCATCAACGAACCGTGCAACACGACGCGGACGCCGTTCCTCAACACCTACGAGGGTGTGCGCGTCGAATGCGCCAAGTTCGGCGACGATTACAGCATCGGGCAGATCGTGCCGATCCGCGGCGCCGCCTCGGCCGACCCGCAAGTGCCCGCGGACGCCGTCACCGCCAGCGGTAGCGGTCTGGACCCCCACATCTCGATCGCCTATGCCGATCTGCAGGTGAACAGGGTCGCCAAGGCGCGCGGCGTCAGCGCTGACCAGATCAGGCAGGCCGTGGCCGACAACACCGACGGACGCTGGCTCGGGTTCTTCGGTGAGCCCACGGTCAACGTGCTGCAGCTGAACCTGGCACTGGACCAGAAGTATCCCGCCAACAACTGACGTGTCCGGTGGATGATGAGCATGTGACAGCCGACCAGCCGTTGGCCGACCGGCCCGACTACAAGAAGAAGCGCGGCGAGCTCCGCATCTACTTGGGGGCGGCGCCGGGGGTCGGCAAGACCTTCGCGATGCTCGGCGAAGCGCACCGCCGGCTGGAGCGCGGCACCGATCTGGTTGCCGCGGTCGTTGAGACGCATGGTCGCAAGAAAACCGCCGAGCAGATCGCGGGCATAGAAGTGGTGCCGCCTCGCTACATCGAGTACCGCGGAAAGAAGTTCCCCGAGCTCGACGTCGAAGCTGTGTTGCGGCGTGAGCCACAGGTGGTGCTTGTCGACGAACTCGCACACACCAACACGCCCGGCAGCAGGAACCCCAAACGTTGGCAGGACGTCGAGGAGCTGCTCGATGCGGGCATCACGGTCATCTCGACGGTCAACGTGCAGCACCTGGAGAGCCTCAACGACGTCGTCACCCAGATCACCGGCATCGAGCAACAGGAGAAGGTGCCCGACGAGGTTGTTCGCGCCGCCGACCAGATCGAACTGGTCGACATCACGCCGGAAGCGTTGCGGCGCAGGCTTGCCCACGGCAATGTCTACGCACCGGAGCGCGTTGATGCCGCGCTGTCGAACTACTTCCGGCGCGGAAACCTCACGGCGCTGCGCGAATTGGCGCTGCTGTGGCTGGCCGACCAGGTCGATGCGGCCCTTGAGAAGTACCGCGAAGAGAACCAGATCACCGACACCTGGGAGGCGCGCGAACGTGTTGTCGTCGCCGTCACGGGTGGGCCGGAATCGGAAACCCTGGTGCGCCGGGCATCTCGCATCGCATCGAGGTCCAGCGCCGAGCTGATGGTCGTCCACGTCGTCCGCGGCGACGGGCTGTCTGGTGTCTCCGCGCCGCAGATGGGCAAGGTGCGCGAGCTGGCCATCAGCCTGGGCGCCACCCTCCACACTGTAATCGGCGACGACGTCCCAACCGCGCTACTGGATTTCGCTCGCGACGAAAACGCCACTCAGCTGGTGATCGGCACGTCCCGGCGATCGCGGTGGGCACGCATCTTCGACGAGGGCATCGGCGCCGCCGTAGTGCAGCATTCCGGCAAGATCGACGTGCACATGGTGACCCACGAGCAAGCCAGCCGGGGCTCGGTGTGGACGCGAATAACGCCCCGACAGCACCACGCAATATCTTGGCTTGCCGCCGTTGTCGTTCCGTCCGCAATTTGTGCGGTGATCGTCTTTCTCCTCGACCCGTACTTGGGGATAGGCGGAGAAAGCGCGATCTTCTTCATCGGCGTGCTCATCGTCGCGCTGCTTGGCGGAGTGGCGCCGGCTGCATTGTCCGCGTTGCTCTCCGGTCTGCTGCTGAACTATTTCCTGGTTGACCCGCGGTACACGTTCACAATCGCCGAACCTGACAGCGCGGTGACCGTCGTCGTCCTGCTATTGGTCGCCGTCGCGGTCGCCGCCCTGGTCGACGGGGCGGCCAGCCGCGCCAGGGAAGCTAGGCGCGCATCGCAGGAGGCCGAACTGCTCGCACTGTTCGCCGGATCGGTGCTACGCGGCGCCGACCTGGACACGCTGCTGGAACGGGTCCGCGAAACATATTCACAGCGCGCCGTCAGCCTGCTGCGGGAAGGCACGGGCATCGTCGGTTGCGTGGGCAAGGATCCTTGCGTCGACGTCGACACCGCCGACACCGCGATCGAAGTCGGCGACGACGAGTTCTGGCTGCTGATGGCCGGCCGCAAGCTGGCCGCCCGCGACCGGCGGGTGCTCGGTGCAGTCGCCAAACAAGCGGCGGGGCTGGTCAAACAGCGCGAGCTCACCGAAGAGGCAGGCAAGGCCGAGGC
>DASQCE010000614.1:0-13491 GCA_035634855.1 Mycobacterium sp. | reverse complement strand
GGTGACGAACACCGGGACATGCTTGCGGCCGTCGTGGACCGCGAAGGTGTGCCCGATGAAGTCGGGGATGATGGTCGACCGACGCGACCAGGTCTTGATGACCTGCTTGGTGTTCTTCTCGTTCTGTACGTCGACCTTCTTGAGCAGGTGGTCGTCGACGAACGGACCCTTCTTAAGACTGCGTGGCATCGGCTAACTCCTACCGGTGGTGCTTCTTGCCGGTGCGCCGGCGTCGGACGATGAGCTTGTCGCTCGGCTTGCTGCGCTTGCGGGTGCGCCCCTCTTTCTTGCCCCACGGGCTGACCGGATGACGGCCGCCGGAGGTCTTGCCCTCGCCGCCGCCGTGCGGGTGGTCGACCGGGTTCATCACGACACCGCGCACGGTGGGGCGCTTGCCCTTCCACCGCATGCGGCCGGCCTTACCCCAGTTGATGTTGGCCTGCTCGGCGTTACCCACCTCGCCAACCGTGGCGCGGCAGCGCACGTCGACGCGACGGATCTCACCGGACGGCATACGCAGCGAGGCGTAGGTGCCTTCCTTACCCAGCAGCTGGATGCTCGAGCCGGCCGAGCGGGCCAGCTTGGCGCCGCCACCGGGCCGAAGCTCGACGGCATGGATCACGGTGCCGGCCGGGATGTTGCGCAGCGGCAGGTTGTTGCCGGGCTTGATGTCGGCGTTGGCACCGGACTCCACCACGTCGCCCTGCGATAGCCCTTGAGGCGCAATAATGTAGCGCTTCTCGCCGTCAAGGTAGTGCAGCAGCGCGATGTTGGCGGTGCGGTTCGGGTCGTATTCGATGTGCGCGACCTTGGCGTTGACGCCGTCCTTGTCGTGGCGACGGAAGTCGATCACGCGGTACGCACGCTTGTGGCCACCGCCCTGGTGCCGGATGGTGATCCGGCCGTGCGCGTTGCGGCCGCCCCTGCCGTGCAGGGGACGAACCAGCGACTTCTCCGGATGGTCGCGAGTGATCTCCGCGAAATCGGAGACGCTGGCACCGCGACGACCCGGGGTCGTCGGCTTGTACTTGCGAATTCCCATGATTCTCTAGGTCTCTCTGCGTTATCCGCCGGCTACGCCGGTGCTCCGAACAGGTCGATCGGCTTGCTTCCCGCCGCCAACGTCACGATCGCGCGCTTTGCGTCCTTGCGCTTGCCATACCCGGCCCTCGTGCGCTTGCGCTTGCCCTGCCGGTTCATGGTGTTCACCGATGCGACCTTGACCTTGAAGATCTTCTCGATCGCGATCTTGATCTGCGTCTTGTTCGAGTCGGGGTGCACGACGAACGTGTACACGTTGTCCTCGATCAAGCTGTAGGACTTCTCCGAGATGACCGGGGACAAGATGATGTCGCGGGGGTCAGTGATGGTCGCCATCAGGCCGAAACCTCCTCAGTGGCTTCTGCTGTTCGCGCAAGCGGCTCATCGCCGGTCCTCGTGTTCGCGCTGATGTAGGCATCCAGCGCTTCGACGCTGAACACCACGTCGTCGGCCTTCAGCACGTCGTAGGTGTTGAGCTGGTCCGGGGTGAGGACATGCACACCGGGCAGGTTGCGCACGCTCAGCGCGCCGGTCTCGTCGCTGCGGCCGATCACGACCAGCACCTGCTTGCGCTCGGTCAACGTGGCCAGGAACGCCTTGGCGCCCTTGGTCGACGGAGCCTGACCCTCCACAAGCTCGGTGACGGCGTGGATGCGGCCGTTGCGCGCCCGGTCCGAGAGCGCTCCGCGCAGCGCGGCGGCGATCATCTTCTTGGGCGTGCGCTGGCTGTAGTCGCGCGGCTTCGGGCCGTGCACGGTGCCACCGCCGGTGAACTGCGGAGCGCGCGTCGAACCCTGACGGGCACGACCGGTGCCCTTCTGGCGGTACGGCTTCTTGCCGCCACCGCGAACCTCGCCGCGCGTCTTCGTCGAGTGCGTGCCTTGGCGCGCCGCGGCGCGCTGCGCCTCAACGACCTGATGCATCAGCGCGATGTTCGGCTCGACGTCGAACAGCTCGGCGGGCAACTCGACCGAGCCGTCGTTCTTGCCGCCCGGGGTGTGGACGTCAATCTTGAGAGTTTTGGCAGCCATTTACTTTTCGCCTCGTTTGATTGCGCTGCGGACCACGACCAGTCCACCGGTGCGACCGGGGATAGCGCCCTTGATCAGCAGCACGCCATTCTCGGCATCGACCTTGTGCACCAACAGGTTCTGCGTCGTCACTCGGTCGTTGCCCATCCGGCCCGACATGCGCGTGCCCTTGAACACCCGACCCGGGGTGGCGCAGCCACCGATGGAGCCGGGACGACGGTGCACCGCCTGCGCACCGTGGCTGGCGCCCTGGCCGGAAAAGCCGTGGCGCTTCATGGTGCCCGCGAAGCCCTTGCCCTTGCTGGTGCCTGTCACGTCGACGTAGGTGCCGTCGGCGAAGATCTCGGCGGTCAGCTCCTGGCCGACCTCGTATTCGCCGGCGGCGGCCTCATCGTCGAGCCGCAGTTCGGCGAGGTGGCGGCGGGGGTTGACGCCCGCGGCGGTGTACTGACCGGTCAGCGGCTTGTTCACCTTGCGGGGGCTGATCTCGCCGTAGGCCAGCTGCACGGCGGAGTAGCCGTCGCGCTCCGGGGTACGGATCCGGGTAACGACATTGGGGCCGGCCTTCACGACGGTCACCGGAACAACCCGGTTGTTCTCGTCGAACACCTGCGTCATGCCCAGCTTGGTGCCCAGAATGCCTTTTCGTGCCATTTCTAAGGAACTCCTACTGGGATGTCTATTGGATATTGACGTCGACGCTGGCCGGCAGATCGATGCGCATCAGGGCGTCAACGGTCTTCGGCGTCGGGTCGAGGATGTCGATCAGTCGCTTGTGCGTGCGCATCTCGAAGTGCTCCCGCGAGTCCTTGTACTTATGCGGGGACCGGATGACGCAGTACACGTTCTTCTCTGTCGGCAGCGGCACAGGGCCAACCACGCTGGCACCGGTACGGGTGACCGTCTCCACGATCTTGCGTGCCGAGGCGTCGATCGCCTCGTGGTCGTAGGCCTTGAGCCTGATGCGGATCTTCTGTCCCGCCACGGTTCTCCTACCTCACTCCTACTGGGCCCGTGTCCGGGCCGCTTCCGTCCGGCGCACTCGCCGGCTGAGCCGGCGATCTAGCTTCGCGCTGGTATGCCGCCGCTGTTTATCTGTCTGTGGTCCACCGATCCCCGCGGTCGGGCGTGTCGCCCTTACGCACACTCGCTCGCGGCGGAAAATCGTCACGATCGAGGTGGGGACCGGATGCGCCCGTTCGAGCGCTGGTCGTATGCCCCGCGCCAGGCAGCCCTAAAAAGGCGCCGTCCCGGCTCAAGGCAACCCGAACAGTATGCCCTAGATGTGGGACCTCATCCAAATCTCTGGCCATGGAATACCCGAGGCTATCTTACTCCAGAGTAAGGTAGCTCGGCATGGCAGCCCCGACCACTACATATCGGATGTGGAAACGCCTCGCCGAGCGGCCCGGCGGCACCCGGCTGTTTTCGGCAGCCGCGATGGTGCGAGTGTCGTATTTCGCGTCCATCGCACCGCATGTGGGGTCCGGATGGAGCCCCGCTTCGCCGAGGTCGCGGCGCCCAAGTGGTTCTTCGCAAAAAATGTCGAGGTAGTACTACGAACGACAGGCGTCGAGCGGGCACAACGCTGATCACGTCCGCTCGTTAGCTCGCTTAGCCCGCCCCACCTGTGGGAGCCTCTAGACATGGTTGCGACGTACCAGGAGTTCGCAGCTCGACACAGGACACAGCACCTGAACCCAGTCAACCGCTCGTGTGCGGTCGTCGCTAACTATCTGGCCCCCGTCGCTGTCATTACCGCAGTACTGGGCCGACCAAAGGCTGGCGCTGCGCTGTTCGCTTTCGCGAATCTGGCTCTCGTTACGGGGCATATTGTTGAAGGCAATCTGCCACAGGCCATACGCGACATGCGCCATCCGATCTGGGCCGTGCGCGCCGATGTCGCAGTCGCGAACGCAACGATCAGAGACTTAGTTTCGTAGGTAAGCCGTCCCACGTTAAGCGCGTTGGGCTCTAACCACTAAATCTGTTGGTTCGACTGATGGCTGGTCACACGAGCTTCGCTTGGTCGACATAGATGAACTCCATCTGGATTCCGTCAGGATCGACGAAGTCGAACATTGCCCCGATGTCGCCATCAAGAGACCGGATCTCCGAGCGCGCGACGGCGCATGCGTCCAACCAACTTGCCCACCCTAGCAGCTCTTCGAGGGACTGGGACGCTAGGGCGAAGTGATCGAGACCGGTGCGTGCCGCGTCGAACCCCTCCGCTCCGTTGCGCTGATGCTTGAACAGGTCGAGGCCGAGACCTCCCAAACTCACCAAGGCCATGCGACCCGAGAATGACGGACTGTCTCCGTCGTACGGTTCGCGCCAGAGATCTGCTCCAAGCACGTCGCAGTAGAAGCGGATACTGCGCTCAAGGCTTGTGACCGAGAACCCGAGGTGGTGCACGCCAACCAGGTGGGGACGATCGCGATCGCTTGTCACGGGCTAGCTCGTGCCACTTGCAGCGCTGACATGAAGCCCGCTTTGATCGATCGTTGATTCATGATCGCCGTCGAGTCGGGCCTGGGAGTTCCGGAGGTCGTGCGTCAGGCGAAAGTCGGTTCTTCGTCTACAACCACCTGCACACCGCGCATGCGATCGCGTCGTGCAACGCCGCCGAAATCGCGATGGGCATGATGATGGAGGCCACGGTGCACACGAGTCACCGCTGGATCCGCCGGACTTCGCCTCGATCACCGACGGCACGGAGGTCGTGGTGCCCGTCAGCGTCATCGACAAGTCCGGCACCGAGGTGGTGCACGCCGACATCACCTGGGTCGAACTAGCCCTGCTGGAATACCGTTTCGCGGGTCTACGTCAGTCCAGATAGGTGCCGTGGCCTTCGCGCACCATTCCGTTGCCGTCGAAAGTCAGCACTTCGTTGACCAGCTCGCCACGGTGGTTGCGGTAGTTGATCACCAACGTCGACTCGCCGCGGTAGACGCCGATGACCTCGAACTGGAGGTCGGGCTGCTTGGCCAACGCGGCCGTCCAGTACTCCCGCAGTGCGGCCTTACCGCGCACCACTCCCCCACTCTCGGGCACCACGCGCGCGGCCACCGGCGAGGTGAACAAGACGTCGTCGTGGAAGTGTTCGAGCACCGCCTCGACATCGTGTGCGTTCCAGGCCCGCACCCACCGGTCTGCGTGGCTCTTCGGGTCGGGAGTTGGCATGACAGTTAGCCTTTCACGCTCGCCCAGAACGCACACTGGTGTTCTTGTTCATAGGTCGTGATGACGTGGCTGCCGTCGGGTTGTAGCGATAAGAAGTTGCCCGCCCCGGGGTTATTGCCGATTGCCGGCCACTCCGGCTGGCCCTGGGCGCTCGGCGAGCCTGTGGTGACGAAGTGGCTCCAATAGTCGATCATCTGGTCGGACAGCGCACGTTTACTGGGATTCTGCGGCGGCGCACCGCCGACGTCGAACAGGTATCGCAGCTCGAGCGAATGGCCGGCACCGATCGGGAATGGCAACTGCCGCAACCCCTCCGGACGGGGCGCGTCGCGGTCGTTGAATTCGTAGGCGTATACCGGTTCGTGCTTCGCCAAGTCCTCCGACATCCGGTCGGTCACACACGCGAATACTGCATCTGTGACGGCCGCCGAAAAAGCAAGTGCCGCATTGCCGTCGAAGTGCTCCAGCGGATAATGCGCACCGACCACGGCGGCGTTGTCTCCGAAGTTCTCTTTGAGCACTTGCGGGTAGTTCTCGGGTGTGAACGATTCACCCAGCCGGATGATCCACGTCGCGAGGAACAACGTCGCCTCATCGTGATTGGTCCCGATCAGCACCGGCACCCGGGCGGCGCGGTCGTTGGCAAACCCGCTGATCGGGTCGACGGGCAGTGCGTCTGTCCCGCTGATCGGCCCCGTCAGCCGAAGGTCCTTGCCGAATTGGAAGTAGTACGGCACCTTCTGCAGCTTGTCTGCCGGCAGATTTCGCAGGCATTGCGCCGTGGTCGCCGGATCGCCACAGCCCGCATCTGCCGCATAGTTCAGGCTGACCTTCTCCGCTTGCGCCCGTGTGCCCTGCGCCTGGCACGGAGCGCTGTGAATGATCACGGCCCGGAATAGCCCCGCCGAGCCAGGAGCGACGAGGTGGTCGCACACCGACATGCCACCGGCCGATTCGCCGGCCACCGTGACCTTGCCGGGATCGCCGCCGAAGTTGGCGATGTTGTCGCGCACCCAGCGCAGCGCCGCTTGCTGGTCGGCCAACCCGTAATTGCCCACCTGGCCCGCCGGACCCAGCGCCGGATGCGCCAGGAAGCCGAGCGCGCCGAGACGGTAGTTGAGCGTGACGACGACGATGTCGCCCCGACTGGCCAGCCGGCGCGCGTCATACACTTCTCCGCTCCCGTTGACGAAGCCCCCGCCGTGGATCCACACCAACACGGGCTTGGCGTCCTTAGATGACGGCGGCGTCCACACGTTGAGGGTCAGGCAGTCCTCACCGGTGGCGTGGTTGCGGTCCATGTCGCCCGCGATGTCCTGGATGCAGCGCGCGCCAGGGCGGGTGGCATCGCGCAGCCCGGACCAGGGCTGCACGGGCGCCGGCGGCTGCCATCGCAACGGCCCGACAGGCGGCGCGGCATAGGGAATTCCGGCGAAAAAACGGTAGTCGGTAGCAGTCACGCCGCGCACCAGGCCCGCGGTGGTTCGCACCACCCCGGCATTCGTCGACCCAACGTCCGCTGAGTCTCCGCCACCTCGGCCGCACCCGCCAGCCAGCGACACGCACAAGACAAGCGCCAGCATGCGCTGACAGACGCGGTGAAGCGACGCGGGCGTCACGGCGTTAGAGCCTAACGGGAGCAGATCAGCGCAACCCTTCCCATACGTGGACTGCGTCACATACACTCAAAACTTGACACCCGTCAAGTTTACCCCCGCAGCGAGCGGTGAGGAGCCTGTATGAGCACGCCGACGATGGACGACGCCGCGAAGGTCTTGGCCGATCCGACGGCCTATGCCGACGACGCACGGCTGCACGCGGCGCTGACCCGTCTGCGGGCGCACAACCCCGTCGCCTGGGTCGACAACCCGCCGTACCGGCCGTTCTGGGCGATCACCAAGCACGCCGACATCATGGCCATCGAGCGGGACAACAACCTGTTCCTGTCCGAGCCACGACCCCTTCTGGCCACCGCAGCGGCCGACGATATGGCCGAGGCGCAGTTGGAAGCGGGGACGGGGCTGCGGACGCTGATCCATATGGACGACCCCCACCACCGCAAAGTGCGCGCGATCGGCGCGGACTGGTTCCGCCCAAAGGCGATGCGCGACCTCAAGGTGCACGTCGACGAGCTGGCCAAGCGCTACGTCGACCGGATGCGCGACATCGGCCCGGAATGCGACTTCGTCACCGAGATCGCTGTCAAATTCCCTCTCTACGTGATCATGTCGCTGCTCGGCCTGCCCGAGGAAGACTTCCCGCGGATGCATCAGCTCACGCAGGAGATGTTCGGCGGCGACGACGAGGAGTACAACAAGCGTGGCGACTCGCCTGAGGAGCAGCTGGCGATCCTGCTCGACTTCTTCACCTATTTCTCCCAGCTGACCGCGTCGCGCCGCGAACACCCGACCGAGGACCTGGCTTCCGCGATCGCCAACGGTCGCATCGACGGTGAACCCCTGTCCGACATCGATACCGCGTCGTACTACGTGATCGTGGCCAGCGCCGGCCACGACACCACCAAGGATGCGATCTCCGGCGGACTGCTGGCTTTGATCGAAAACCCCGGTGAGCTAGACCGTTTGCGCCAGAACATGGATCTGATGCCGACGGCCGTCGAGGAGATGATCAGGTGGACGACGCCGGTCAAGGAGTTCATGCGCACCGCTGCCGAGGACACCACCGTCCGCGGTGTGCCGATCGCCAAAGGTGAATCCGTTTATCTGGCTTACGTTTCCGGGAATCGCGACGAGGAGGTCTTCGACGAGCCGTTCCGCTTCGACGTCGGCCGCGATCCCAATAAGCACGTCGCGTTCGGATACGGGGTGCACTTCTGCCTCGGTGCCGCGTTGGCGCGAATGGAGATGAACAGCCTCTACACCGAACTCATTCCGCGCCTGGAATCCATCGAATTGGCCGGTGAGCCAGAACTGGCCGCCACCACCTTCGTGGGCGGACTCAAGCACCTGCCGATTCGCTACTCGCTCGGGTGATTTCGGGATCTTTGGCAAAGCACTTGAGGAAACCGTCGCCTGCGGCGATTCCGACGGCTTGGTAGTCGAACTCAGTCAACGTGCCGATCCTGCCGAACGCCAGCGGACCGATCAATAGTGCGAAAGCCATTGTGCGGTCATCAGGTTCGATCTCGGCGGCTACGCCCTGTCGTTCGTCCTCTACTGGGCCGCCATGCGCAACAGCCCGTTCCGGCGGCCACCATCGGTGAGCAGGAGCCGGTCGAGGCGGTATAACCGTCGCCGTGCGTCTGCTCCTGGTCAACTTGAACACGACCCGATCGATGACGGCGACGGTCGCCGCCAGCGCTGCCGCGGTCGCGCGCCCGGACACCGTCATCGAAGCGACAAACCCCCACACAGGACCCATCGAGCATCGAGAGCCACGACGACGAACGTCGCTGCATACCAGGGCTACTCGCCGAACTCATCGCCGGCGCTATGTGCGACCACCGGGCGACCGACCGGACGCGTACGTACTGACGCGCTTCGGCGATCCCGGTCTTGCGGAGGCAAGGGCCATGCTCGACGTCCCGGTGCTCGGCATCGCGCAGGCGGCCATGCACGCCGCCGCGCTCGTCGCCGGCTCGTTCTCCGTGGTCACGTCAACGTCGGCCACGGTGCCCCCACGCCCTCGCACACGACAACAGCCGATCAATCGTGTTGGGCTGTGCGGCAATGGTCCGTTTCGCCGAGCCGCTGAGCAAGGAACAGGGCGTTTAGGTGATCGACGGTGTGGTGGCGGCGACCGTGCTCGCGGAGGCGCTCACCAGGCTGGCGCACCTCAGGAGGTGACGAACTCAGCCGCCCGGTGACCGATCATCACGATGGTGGCGTGAGGTCCGCGGCTGGTGATCGCCGGCAGGACCGACCCGTCGACCACCCACAGGCTGTCGACACCGCGGACGCGACATTCGGTGTCCACGACCGCATCCGCGTCGCCGTCGACGCCCATTGGTGCTGTGCACGCCAAGTGTTGCGACGTGGACCACGTCACCGCCCCCATTTGTGCTGTTGCGCCGACTAATTCGCGTGCGATCTCGGCGCCCGCCTCAAGCCGGGTGATGTCAGCGGGCGCACGGTCGTACCGGTGTTCGATGATGGGCGGCGCGTTCGGGTCGGGGGATGCCAGCCTCACGCGGCCGCGGGATTCGGGCTGCATCAACGCGATACCGATGTGCGGATGGTCGCCCGGGTCGTCCCGTCGCCCACTGACCATCGCCCCGAATCCCGCTGTATAGGGCCGGATCTCAAGGGATCTGGTAGTGAGCACCGCTTCCAGCGGCGGTAGCCCGTGGGTTTCCAACCAGTTCACCGGCAATACCCATTCCGGATGGTCCGCACACGCCGCGCCGACCGGCACGTTGGCCACCACAGTCACTCCCACTGCCCGCAGCACCTCCTGGGGGCCCACCCCGGACAACATCAAAAGCTGTGCGGATCCAATTGCTCCTGCAGACAACACGATTCGATCCGCGGTCAGATCGAGAGCACCGTCGGGTCCGATGCACTCCAGGCCGACGGCTCTGCGGCCGCGAAGCCGGACCCGTCCCACCCGCGTGTTGGTCAGCAGGGTGAGGTTGGTGCGGTCCATCGCGGGCTGCAGGTACGCGCCGCCGGGGCCCACCCGGGTCCCGCCGTTGATGTTGAGCGGCACCGCGCCGACGCCGGTCGGCAACGGCTCCTCGTGCGTGGCGCCGTTGAGATCGTCGATCCACCGGTAGCCCGCTTCGCCGACCGAACGCACGAAAGCCGCTGTGCAACCGTCGAATTCTGACACACGACGGACGAGAATGGGTCCGTCCGACCCGTGCAGGGGGGTGTCGAAGTCGAGGTCGCTTTCGATCGCGCGAAAGTGCGGCAATACGTCGTCCCACATCCAGCCCGGCAGTCCCCAGCCGTCGAAGTCCCCTGGCAGGCCGCGGCAGAAGTATCCACCGTTCACGGCGCCCGAGCCGCCCACCACCACGCCACGCATGATCTGCGCCTGCCGCTTGGGATCGTCGGTCAACGTCGTCGGATAGCGCCGTACTACCGAACTGGCGGTGCCGATCGGCAGCCGCAGACCGTCGCTGATCTGGGCGCGCACCCGCGGATCGGATGGCCCCGGCCCAGCCTCGACGACCGTCACACGGCACCGCGGATCAGCGGAAAGGCGTTCGGCCAGAACAGATCCAGCGCTGCCGGCACCCACGATCAGCACATCGCTGTGCAAGGCCGCTTCAGGTCCGGATCCGGGGTTTGAGGGCGCCCGCGTGCCGTTCGCGCACCACGCCGGTCCACAGCCCGATGCCGTAGGCGATGTCGTCGAGGCGCTTCAGCAGCACGTAGCTGAGCAGCCCCACTCGCTTGGTGTCGTCGTCGGCGTTGCCGTTGCGGGTGATCCAGTCCGCCACCCCGTCGACCACCGCCGCCACCAACACCACCTGGCGGCAGCGCCGGGAGAACAGCGCCGCGATCAGGGCGACGGGCCAGTAGTGCCTACAGATCGCGGACGCCAGCTGCAACGCCGCCGACCAGAGGCCGTGCGCGGCGACCACCGCCACTTCCTTGGGCTCGGTCTCGACGGTGCTAAGTGAGTTTGCGATGCGACGGCCGGTGATAGCGGCGACGATCATCGATGCCAGATATCCGATACCCGAACCCATGGCGAGCAGGATCCACACCACCAAAGTCCATCCGGAGATCACCAGCGGTGCGGTCTTGCCGGGATGCCGGACGGACAACGGGGCCGCCGATTCGCCGTAGAAAGACTTGCGCACAAACCAATCCCGCATTTGGGTGCGGTGGTCGTGAGCGACCAGCGCGATGGGTTCGTAGCGCAGCCGGGCGCCGGCCTCGATGAAGCGCCAGCACAGGTCGACGTCCTCGCCGGACTTGAGTGTCTCGTCGAACCCGCCCAGCTCCTTGAGTACAGAGCGGCGGCAGATGATGGCGGCGCTCGGGACGTAGGACACCGTGCCGTACGGCACCACCGGGGCCTCGCGCAGCCCCAGGTCGAGCGACGAGCGCACCGCCTCGTAACGGGCCACCAGGTTGTCGGCTTGCCGCAGTCCCACGATCCGCGGGGCGACCAGTGCCACGGCGGGGTCACAGAAATGCCCGAGCAGCGCCTCGAGCCACCCGCGCCGAGGCACCACGTCGGAGTCGAGGAAGGCCACGTAGTCGGTGTTGCACGCGGTCAGGCCGGTGTTTCGCGCGGCCGCCGGTCCCTTGCTGCGGGCGTGGCGCAGCACCTGAATGTCGCAGTGCATGTCACAGAAGTCGCGCTGTTGCACAGGCGTGGCAGAGCCGTCGTCGACGACCACTACGCGCATGCCGCGCAGCGTCCCCACCAGGCGTAGCAGGCTAGAAATATTGTTGCGCACGGGAATAACGACAGTGACGTCACGGTGCGACGGACCACTGGCCGGTCGCGGATGGGCGACTGTGGCGTCGAGCAGCGTGCGTGCGAGCTGAGCGCTGACCGCGTCGTGCACCTCGAGCCGGCCACCGTTGAGCATGGTCTGTGCGGCGGGCGCGAGCCGCAGCAGCCGAGTGGGTGAACCGCCGAGCAGGGCGGAACCCTCGCCGAGCACTTTCACCCGACGATCGACCTGGACCGCGAACCCGTCGGGCAGCCGCGGCCCTGTCATGTCAGCATCCCGTCGCGGTCCGGCACCCACCGGGTGATGCGCCGCGAACATGCGTCGACCATCTCGGCGAGGATCCGTTCACCTTCCTGGGCCGTTGCGGTCGTCGGGTCTCCTAGGACACCGAGTTCGCTGACGGCGGCGACGCCCCCCTGACGCATCTGCGGCATCAGCTTCGACAGCGGTGCGCTATTGCCGGCGAGGCACTCGTCCACCCACACGTCGGTCGGCGAAATATGTAGCAATACAGACGTTTCGGTGTGGCCGGCGTGCGCATCGGCGTTCTCGGCGGTACACGAACACCATCCTGCGTCGCGCCCCTCGTACCGAAGCAAAGCCACTGCGGCGGCCAGCGCCTCGGTGTTACCGCCGTGTCCGTTGACGAAGACGAGCCGCGATGCCCACTGCGCCGCGGATCGACCGAACTCCACCAGCAAAAGCCGCAGCGCCGACGTCCCGATCGAGACGGTGCCGGCGAAGCCCTCGTGTTCGCCGCTCGCGCCGTATCCGATCGCGGGCGCCAGGACCCAATTGGATTCATTCCGGTCGGCGAGCCGGGCAGCAACCGAGCGAGCGACGGCGGTGGCGATGCGGGTATCGGTGTCCAGCGGCAGGTGGGGTCCATGCTGTTCGACCGAACCCACCGGGATGATCAACGCGGGCGACGTTCTCTGCAGCTGTCTCGACGTTGAGGTCGAGAGCTCGCTGGGAGAAGCCACCCGCCGATGGTAGGCCGAATTCACCTGGCGTGCGCCAATTGTTGGCGCATGCGCAGCAATTGATTTCCGTGATTTTTCATCGGAAACCACAGACGAACCACGCCAGTCCCCTCCGCCACGCCTGTACCAAGGCATTTGGTCCCGACTTGGTTTGCTCGTCAGGCGTCCGACCCGGGGGGCACGCCGAGCGCACGGGTGAAGGCCGGTGGGACGAGGATGTCGCCAGCAACCAGATCGTGGACCGACGCGCGACCCAGACCCATCAACGCCGAGTCGATCCCTCCGCGCAGGACGTCGAGCACATTCTCGACGCCGGCTTGACCGTTGGCCGCCAGGCCCCAGAGGTAGGCACGGCCGATCATCACGGCGCGGGCGCCGAGCGCCAGCGCCTTCACCACGTCGCTACCACGCCGGATGCCGCCGTCCAGCAACACCTCGATCTGATCGCCGACGGCGTCGGCGATCACGGGGAGTGCCCTAATTGACGCGGGGGTACCGTCCAGGTTATTGCCGCCGTGGTTGGACACGGAGATAGCCGAAACACCAGCGTCCACAGCATGTTTGGCGTCATCGACGCGCATCACGCCCTTGAGCATGAACGGCCCTCCCCACAGCTCGCTCAGCCAGGCGATATCCTCCCACGTCGGGGGCGGGGTGCCCATCCACTCACCGTAGGCGGCGAAGAACGGCGGCCCGGGCTCTCCGCGCGCCGCCTGGTTCGGCACCCGCAGGTTCGGCGGGCGCATGGTCTTGGCCCACTGGTATAACCACCGCGGCCGCGTCAGCCCTTCCGGGAGCATCCGCACCGTGGTCCGCAGGTCCATCTCCTCCGGGATCTTGGGGCTGCCCCAGTCGCGGCCGTGCGAGAAACTCC
>DASQCE010000613.1:0-4019 GCA_035634855.1 Mycobacterium sp. | reverse complement strand
CAGATGGCCCGCGATGCGATCGCCTTCGTCGAGGCGATGGGATTCAAACGTATCGACCTGCTCGGCTTCTCGATCGGCAGCTTCGTCGCGCAGGAGATCGCGCTCATCCGCCCCGACCTGCTGCGGCGAGTCGTGCTCGCGTCATCCGCGCCGCAGGGCGCCCCCGGCATGCACGGCTGGGCGCCGGACGTGATCGGTGCCGTGGGCCAGCCGGAGACGAATCCCCAGGGATACGTCGACGTCTTCTTCGCCCACTCGGCCACCAGCCGCGAAGCGGGGCAACAGGCCGCCGCGCGAATCTTCGGGAGGACAACCGAACGGGACGCGCCGACGTCGTGGCAGACCCGCCAGGCGCAGTACGACGCCGTGTGCGCCTGGGGCATCCCCAACCATTCGCTGCTCGAGCGGGTTACGGCGATCGATCTTCCCGTCTTCGTTGCCAACGGTGACGGCGACCCGATGATCCTGCCCCGCTACTCGTACCTGCTGGCCGGGCTGCTCCCGGATGCGCGCCTGACCATCTATCCCGACTCGGCCCACGGGTTCCTGTTCCAGCATCACAGCCGGTTCGCGGCAGACGTGGACGCGTTTCTCGCCGAGCCCGACTGAGACATCGCCGTACGGCTTTGGGCGCGCTGGCTGCCCGGGGATGCTTCGATCTCCCCGGGCGCCAGACGTTTGCCGCACCGGCGCCCCAACCCCCTCAGAGTGAGCTGCCTAGGCTCATAAGGATTGTGCGCGTGCAACTTCTATCGACACAAGTGAGAGGTACATGAGTTGAAAGGCATGGTGGGCTATACCGGTGCCCACAATCGGTCAACGCGCGTGCGACGCCATCCGCCTGATATCAGATCGCAGGTTCGTGCGATGCGGCCGTCGTGCCCCATCGTCGAGGATCGGGCAACCCACGAGAGTGCGCACGTTGCCCACCCATGAAGGGAGTCGCGAAGTGAATGGTCGTCCCAACATCGTGCTCGTCCACGGCGCCTGGGCGGACGGATCCTGCTGGAGTGAGGTCATCGAGTTGTTGCAGACGGCCGGCTTCGGGGTGCGAGCACCCCAGTTTCCGATGAGCTCCCTCGCCGAGGACGTGGCGCGGTTGCGGCAGGTGCTCGAGTTCCAGGAGGGGCCGACCATCGTCGCCGGTCATTCCTACGGCGGGCAGATCATGACCGCACTGGGGACGAACGCCCCCAACGCCGTCGGGCTCGTCTACGTCGCGGCATTCGGGCTCGACGAGGGCGAGTCACTGGGAGCGCTGCTCTCGCAGGGGCCGGTCACGCCGGCGCTGGCGCACCTGTTCACGGACGCGCGCGGATTCGGCTGGCTCTCCGAAGAGGACTTCGTCGAACACTTCGCCGCCGACGTCGAACGGTCCCGCGCCAGGGTGATGTGGTCGGTGCAGCAGGCGCTTGCCTCGTCAGCGTTCACCGATGTGATGGGCCCGCCGGCGTGGAAGTCGCTGCCGACCTGGTACCTGGTAGCACAGAACGACGAGGCGATCCCGCCCGACGCCGAGCGGCAGTTCGCGGCGCGGATGGGGGCAACGACGGTCGAGATCCCTTCGAGCCATGTTGCGATGGTTTCGCACCCAGCGAAGGTGGCTGAGCTGATCGAGCAAGCTGCCCAGTCGGTTGGTGCGACCGCGGACACGGGTGCTACGGAAAGGAGCTGATGTAGGGCGGTCCGGCCGAGCGCCCGGCGCGCTGCATGAGCGTGATCGGGGGACACGCCCCCGCCTGAGCAACCGACGTGACGGAGAATCCGGCGCGCTCGTAGAACGGCACCGCTCGCGGGTTCGGCGTCTCCAGATACGCCGGGGACCCACTCACGTCCACGATCTCCAGGCAGTTGCGCATCAGGCGTGTCCCCAGGCCACGCCCGTGAAGCTCGCGATCGACGCCGAACCACGGTAGGTACCAGTGCGGCTCGGTGGGATGTCCGGCGGCCATCTGCTCCAGCGTCGCGAGCGAGTCGGCATGCAGATGGTCGGAGGTGGTCTCGACCAGCACCTGCACCACGGCCTCGCCGTCAGGCTCTCGGCCCGGCCGAAACCAGAAGGCGACGGCATCGAAATCCGCCAGCCGCCAGACGGTCTGATCGGCGAACGCGGCGCCGCCGAACGCCGCGATGAACGCCGGAAAATGGCGCTGATATTGCGCCTCTTCGGGATAGAGCCAGCGCTCGACAGGGTCATCCTGGAACGCCGACACCAACGTGCGGATCGCCCGATCCTGCTCAGCCGACCCGACCACCGCGAACTCCGGTTCCGCCATCGAGCGACTCTACCGTGCACGGCGACAGGGCCGCAGGGATCGAACCTGCGCTTGAGCTTAGAAGGCGGCCCCACCCCAGTCACGCCTGGGGCACGCAGGCGTACCCGGAGTGCACGGTTGAGCCGAACCGGCCCAACGCAAGGCCCACTCATACCCCCGGGGATGGCCTACACGGTGTGCGCAAGCTGTTTGGTTACCGAACCATCCCGGCCTGTGATGCGCCCGCGACGGCGTCTGGGTGGATGGCGTTCGCAGCTGGAACGAGATCGACCGCGCCTCGCTCGACGAGAGCCCTGAGATCGTCCTCCGAACCGGTGGTCTCGCCGCGGAGGATCGCCTGCATCACTGAGAACTGGGCTTCGGTCAACGGGAACGGGTCCTCGCCCCAAACGTTTGCCTGGTAGCGCCGTTGACCGCCCTCGCGGGTGTAGACGCATTCCGCCTTGTCGAACCGGCGCGCGGGAATGGGTACGATGTCACCGCCGAACCCCTCCCCGGCCAGCTCGAGCGATCGTTCTCGCACGCGTGACGTGTATGGATCCTCTCCGAGCGGGTCGCAGTTGAAGCCGTTGAACTTGCAGTACAGGTTGACCGCACCGGCGGACCGCCGCCGTAGATGCCACGTCGAGTTGCCCGGGAATAGGACGATATCTCCCGCTTCGTCGTCGAGTTCGACTTCAGTGGCTGATGCGAGCACGACCTCGGGAAGCTCGTCAGGCTGAAGTGACCTCCGGTAGGCAACGCTCGAGTTGAGCGGGTTAACGTCACGATGCTCGTACGGGTAGAGCACCAGCGTGGATGGCTTCGGGATATCGATGGAAAAGCCCATCGACACCTGCGAACCAAGCCGATCCTTGTGGGCGGCTGGTTCCGGATCAGCGTTGTCGTCGTATATCTGGCAATGACGTTCCGACAGCGTCATCGTATCGCGATTCAGGCCGCAGAGCTTCGATACGAAATCGAAGAGCTCGCCCGGATAGTCGTCATACTCGGCGGCGAAATCGTACACGAGCTGTTCCTTTTTGCCGCGGAATGCAAAACGTTCGTCCGTCCGTCCTGCCCGTATCGAATCGGCCACGTAGCGGCGCATCTCCGCCAAGAATTCGGCGGACATGCCGTTCTTGATCTGCACCCAGCCCTGATCCTGGTAGGTATCCCGATACTCCAACGGATCCACAGCGACCATCCTCATGACCCCTCCGTCCCTTCGCCGCAGGATGTGATCGTCGCTTGGTTGGAGCCAGATCACCCTAAAAGAGCCAACAAAGCGACTACGCGACCCTACGTCGGGTCGACTGGCCAGTCAAGCCCCACTTCTCGCAACACCGCATGAGATATCGCGTCGCGGGCCGCACAGGAGTCGCAAACACCGGCCGGCACCGAAGGGGTGAATCGGACGACGGGGGGCGGCAGGGATCGAACCCGCGACCTTGAGCTAGAAGGCCAATCCGACGCGGACATCCACGGCAATCAGCGGCCCCCAGAGCTCGGTGACGTTCCTGAAGATTGCATCAACCGGCACATGGGCGTAGGATCGCGCTCGCCTCTGCTGGTCTTCAGATGTCCGAGACTCTGACGACCGACACTGTCAACGATCCACTTTTCGGGGGCCCTGTGAAACGCCTGGCGCTGGTCGTTCTCGTGGTGGCATCCTTGGCCGTTCCGTCCGCGGCATCGGCTGCAACCGCGCCGCCGAAGATCACCATTGACTTTGCCGGGGACACGGCGGGAGCTGTCCCGAAC
>DASQCE010000612.1:0-2946 GCA_035634855.1 Mycobacterium sp. | reverse complement strand
CTGACCATCCAGGCCGCCGTGCAGGGCGCTGTAGCCGTGCTACGCGGCGAGAAACCACTCGCAGTGGCCGCGCCATGACCATCAGGATCGGCGTGATCAGACTCGGCGTGACGGCGCCGAACCTGGCGCGCGGGTCGTCATGGTCCGTGGCCCACGTGAGCCGGGGGCTGACTTATGTGGGAGGTGTTCGCGGACAACACCTCCCGGCTCGTGGGGCACCGGATACGCCGACCCCTGCCGGTGGGCTGGATCAGAGCACGGTCAGCGCGGTATCGGCTGCCTGCTTGAGCGCCTGGTCCACGGGCAGTACCCGGTAAGACGTGGATAGGATCTCCACACCCCAAGGCCCGTCGAAGCCAAGATCACGCAGTACCTGCACCAGTCCGGTCAGGTCGAAAACGCCCTCGCCACAGAACAACCGGCGATCAACGGTGTCCTCGAACAGCGTGCCGATCACCTCAGGCGCCGCATCGTCGAGTTCGACGCCGAAGATCATCTCCGGCCGCAGCGCGGTGCGCAGTTGGTCCAGCGAGGTGTCTGCCCGGAACACGTGCCAGGCGTCCACGAGCAGCCCCGCCGCGGGATGGCCAGCAGCGGTGACGATTTCGGCCCCCATCGGGATCGTGGAGATCGCCGAGAACGGCATCGTCTCGATCGCGATCCGTGTGCCGAGTGCGGCCGCCTGTTCGGCGAGCTCATATAGCGGGGCGGCGAGTGCCAACGGGTTGGAAGTCGCAGGCCCGTTCTCCGAGCCGATCTTGATCTGGACGGGCGCCAGCACATCGGCCGCTTCGAACAGCAACTCGCGAACGTCGTAGGTATGTCCGGGTTCACCCCGTGGGATCCACCACCGCTCGAGCAGTTCGATCTCGGTGTGCACGAGTCCAGCCTCGGAGATCATGTCCCGCAGCGCCTCGAAACCGATGTCCTCGCGGATGGCGATGAGATCGTCTGCGATCAAACCGAAGCCGCAGAAGCCGGCATCGGCAATCGCGGTGATCCGCTCACCGATCGGTACCGGACTGGTGGCCGGGGAATCCATTGGGGAGACGTTGCCTGCGCTGCTCCAAGCCGTGGCGACGAGTTGTGGCTGGGTCATTTCATCCCTTCGCGCCAGCGTGCTTCGAGGTTGTTGTCAAGTTCAACAACATCACCTTGCATCGTCGACGCGCGCCGGGATAGGTGCTCGGCTCCGATTTCCGCTCGGTGGGACACGAGTTCGAAGGAGTCGACTGTTTTGCCGTTAACCCGGAAAATGACTAGTGAGTAGCGGGCTCCAATCGGATTGCTGTACCTATTGCGTCGATCAGTTGACTGACGCCCTCAACCCGAAACTATCGCTTGCGGCCACCATCTTGAGTAGGCCATCGCCGCTGAGCGGAAAGTGACTGCGTGCGAATGAATTTCCTAACCGCGGCCTCCTAGGCTCAGGGAGATGGTAGCAACGAACGAAGCGGTCGCCGGGCGCCCTCCACACCTCGAGCACGACCAGCTCCTCCAAGCACAGGCGGTAACTCTCGCCGCCGCACGGCGTCGGTACGGCGTGCTAGCGCGGATCCTCTTCGTGACCCTCGACACGCTCTACGGTAAGCATCGGACGATCTCCAAGTTCAAAGTGCTGGAGCTTGTCGCGCGGGTCCCGTACCAATCCTGGGAGCAGATCGCCTATATCGCCATCACCCACGTTCACAATCGCACGAAGCTGGCCCGAAAGATCTACGACCAGGTACGCCATTCCCGAGAACAGCAGGACAACGAACAGTGGCACCTACTCATCCTCGAAGAGCTGATTGCCAAGTCCGGGAATCGTGAGAACCACTTCTACTACTTCTGGATCCCACAAGCCATCGCGATGGTCTACTACCAGATCTCATGGCTGCTGTTCGTCATCAAACCGAAGTGGTCCTACCTGCTGAACGCGGACTTCGAAGACCACGCTGAACACGAATACATGCTGCTCGTTGCCGAGCACCCCGAGTGGGAGGACATCCCGTTCCGATCGGATTTCGCCGCAGACTACGGATCGTTCGGTTCCCTAGCTGACCTGTTCCGGCAGATCGGCCACGACGAGCGTGTTCACAAGGAAGAGTCCATCGCACTTCTTGCCAATTCCCGCTTCAGCTGAGTCATATCGCGACGACCATTGGGTATGCCTTGTCTGGCAGGACAGTTGCACCACGCCGTGCCAAGCGTTCCACAACGTCGAGGAAAGCGGGAGCCGGATGAACAAGGCGATGGTTGATCACCGGAACTTGCGGCTGGCGCGATGACTGGCCGCGCTCGACGCCGTGAGGGCCCGACCGGTGGGCTCGCCGGGCCGCGCGCGCAAAAGACGGTGTCGCTGGCCCTGCAGGGCGGCGGGGCCCACGGCGCCTTCACGTGGGGCGTCCTTGACGCCTTGCTCGAAGACGGGCGCCTGGCCGTCGAAGCAATCACCGGGGCGAGCGCCGGCGCCATGAACGCCGTCGTGATGGTGGAGGGCTGGCTCGGGGGCGGGATCGACGGGGCGCGGAGCCAGCTCGAAACCTTCTGGCGCCGGGCCAGTCTCGACGGGTCCCTTTCCCCCGCCCAGCGCGCGCTTCTCGGCCTGATGCTGGGCTTCTGGAGCAAGGCCTGGACGAACGTCATCGCGCCACGCTTCAGTCCCTACCGGACGAACCCGCTCAATATCAATCCTTTGCGGGATGCGATCGAGGCGCTCATCGACTTCGATCGCGTGCGCGCCTGCAACGATGTAGCGCTCTTCGTCAGCGCGACCAATGTCTGGACCGGCAAGGTTGCGATCTTCAAGACACAGGAACTCACGGCCGATCACCTGATGGCCTCGGCCTGCCTGCCCACGGTGTTCCAGGCGGTGGAAATCAACGGCGTGCCCTATTGGGACGGCGGCTATATGGGCAATCCGGCACTGTTCCCGCTCTTCGATGAGACGATGACCGACGACAT
>DASQCE010000611.1:0-2884 GCA_035634855.1 Mycobacterium sp. | reverse complement strand
GCGTGCCGGGGATCACGACCGTGTCGGCGGTCACGAGCGCCTCGGGCCCCGCGGCGGGAAGCACGTCGAATCCCGTCGTCGCCGCGACCGGTGCGGAGGTCAGCCCGCACGTCACCACCTCGTAAAGCGCATCGCCCTCGGCGTCGGTCGCGTTGGAGAACAGCGTCGGCGGGATCGCGGCGTCGAACCCCACCACCGGAGGCAGCAGCAGGACGGCGACGCGATGCATGCCGACATTCTGGCACGTTTTTGATGAATGGTGTCATTCATGCCACTGGTCGCAGCCGGGCGGATCCGCGACAGTGATTCGGTGACGCTCACCGCCGCGCAGAAGAGCATGCCCCGAGGCCGCATTCACTGGGCCTGGGTGGTGGCCGCCGTCAGCTTCATCGCGATCCTCGGCGCTGCGGGTTTCCGCTCTGTCCCCGGCGTCATGATGAACCCGCTTCACCACGAATTCGGCTGGTCACACGGGGTCGTCGGGCTCGCGATGTCGGTCAACATGACGTTGTTCGGACTGACCGCGCCGTTCGCAGCCGCCCTGATGGACCGGCTCGGCGTGCGACCGGTGCTGACGGCGGCGCTGCTGCTGATCGCGACGGGATCGGCGCTGAGCGTGACGATGACCGCGAGCTGGCAGCTGGTGCTGCTGTGGGGCGTGCTGGTCGGTGTGGGCACCGGCTCGATCTCGATGGGCTTCGTCGCGACCGTGGCGACGCGCTGGTTCGAGACGAGGCGTGGCTTGGTCACCGGCGTGCTGACTGCGGCGAGCGCGACAGGGCAGCTGATCTTTCTGCCGATCGTCGCCGAGGTAACTACCCGGCACGGCTGGCGCTGGGCATCGTTGATCGTGGCAGCCGCCGCGCTCAGCGTGGTGCCGCTGGTGCTCGTATTCATGCGAAACTACCCGCAGGACAAGGGCTTAACGCCATATGGTGCGACGGCCGCGGCCGAGCCCGCGGTCGTACCCGCCTCCAGCTTCGCCGCCGCGTTCGACGGGCTGCGCTTCGGCGCACGGGTGCCGGCCTTCTGGCTGCTGGCGGCAAGCTTCGCAATCTGCGGGATGACGACGAACGGGTTGATCGGCACGCACTTCATCCCGGCCGCCAACGACCACGGCATGCCCACCACGGTCGCGGCCGGGCTGCTCGCGACAATCGGCATCCTCGACGTCGCAGGCACGGTGTTCTCCGGCTGGCTGACCGACCGCGTCGACCCACGGTTGCTGCTGGTCGTCTACTACGCCGGTCGCGGAACATCGCTGCTGCTACTCCCCGCACTGCTCGCCCCCCACGCCGAGCCGAGCACCTGGGTGTTCGTCATCTTCTACGGCCTGGACTGGGTCGCGACCGTGCCGCCGACCATCGTGTTGTGTCGCAACTACTTCGGTACGCGATCTCCCGTCGTATTCGGCTGGGTGTTCGCATCGCACCAGCTGGGCGCAGCGATCGCCGCCGCCGGGGCGGGCCGGCTACGGGATGTGCAGGGCAACTACGACATGGCGTTCTACCTAGCGGCCGGCCTTTGTTTCGTCGCGGCGCTGTTATGCCTCAATGTGCGAAAAGCGCACGTCAGCGCGTCTGTAACGTAATCGGGTCCTCGGAGCGACTTTGTCCTTGGGTGCCCGCTGCCCTTAACATGCGATGCGACCTGACGAAGCTGAGGAGCCGAAAGTGAAGACTCGTGCCAGCAAGGCATTGGGAGCGGCCACCGGGATTGCCGCGATCGTGGCATCGCTGCCACTCGCCATCAACGCATATGCCGACCCCACACCGGGGCCCACGCCGGTGGCCCCGATCCCCGATCCGCAGGGGCCGGGCTGTGACGCCTTCAAGACGGCCTTGCCCAACTGGAAGGGCCTCGCCGACCAGCAGATCGGCACCGTGCTCGCCAGCATCCCGAACATCTCGACGTTCAACTCATTGATCTCCGGTCAGGCAAATCCGGCGGTCAACATCGTCCCGGTGCTCGACAACGGCCCGTACGTGGTGTTCGCGCCGACCAACGACGCGTTCGCCGCGATGGAGCCGGGTCAGCTCGACGCAATCAAGGCCGATCCTGCGGCACTGGCGAAGCTCGATTACTACCACGTGTTCCTCGGTCTCCTCGGCCCCGACGACGTGCACGGTCAGCGGCCCACTCAGCAGGGTGAAGAGGTCAAGGTGACCGGCAAGGGCGGCGACATCAAGGTCAACGACACCGCCAAGGTCGTCTGCGGTGGCATTCAGGCGAGCAACGCTCGGATCTACATCATCGACACAGTGCTGGACCCGGCGAACCCGCCGGAGCCGATCACCCCGTCGGGTACCAGTTCGACGACGACGACGACGGCGACGACGACCACAACGACCGCCTCGGCGGAGGCACCGCCGCCCCCGCCGGGCGATCAGCATATGCCGGCTCCCGCTGGCTAGCGCCCAACGCCGAAACGGACGTTTGGGCGAGAAAGTTCGAGTAGATCCCGCCAAAACGTCGATCTCGACGAGGGCTAGAGACCACGCTGGCTGAGCCGGCTAGCTAGAGCCCTAGGTCGCGGCCGATGATCTCCTTCATGATCTCCGTGGTGCCCCCGAAGATCGTCTGGATGCGCACGTCGACGTAGTCGCGAGCGACCTTGTACTCGTTCATGTAGCCGTAGCCGCCGTGCAACTGCACGCAGTTGTCCACGACACGCTTGCCGAGCTCGGTGCACCACCACTTGGCCTTCGACGCCTGCACCGCGGTCAGCTCCTTGTCGACGGCGGCGCGCAGGCAACGGTCGATGTACTGCTCGGCGATCTCGAGCTCGGTGTCCATCTCGGCCATCAGGAACCGGTTGTGCTGGAAGCTGCCGATCGGCTGTCCGAACGCCTTGCGGTCCTTGACGTATTGCAGTGTCTCGCGC
>DASQCE010000610.1:0-22665 GCA_035634855.1 Mycobacterium sp. | reverse complement strand
CCGCCAATCGCGATGACCGCGGCAAAGAAACGCCGCGACGGCAGCCACGCCGGGGACCTGCCCGTTCGCTCCAAAGCGGTGCGTTCCACGTGCAGGGGAGTCGACCGCTTTGCCCCGCCTTCGGCGTCGCGGCGCATGGCTGCGCGCTCTGCGTCATTCAGAGCCGTCATAGCGGGTTACCTTACAGTAATCTTAAGAATCCTTTAACCGCCGAAGGCGGCAACGGAGCCGATCACGATGATCGCGGGGGGCCGAATGCCGTCTTCGCGGATGCGCTCCGCAGCGTCGTGCAGCGTGGCGCGCAAAGTTCGCTGAGCCGTGGTGGTGCCCTGCTGCACCACCAAAACCGGAGTATCCGCAGGTCGTCCGCCCTCCAGTAGCACCTTGGCGAACAGTTCGATGCGTTCGACGGCCATCAGCAAAACGATCGTGCCCGACATCGCCGCCAGCGCATTCCAATTCACTAACGATTCGGGGTGGCCGGGCGCGACATGGCCGCTGACCACGACGAACTCATGCGTGACGGCCCGGTGGGTGACCGGCACGCCCGCCAACGCGGGAACTCCTATGGCACTCGTCACACCCGGCACAACGGTGACAGGAATACCAGCATCCGCACACGCGAGCACCTCTTCGTAGCCGCGTGCGAACACGAACGGATCGCCGCCCTTGAGCCGCACGACGAACTTGCCCGCCTTGGCCCGGTCGATGAGCACCTCGTTGATCGCGTCCTGGGCCATCGCCCGCCCGTACGGGATCTTGGCGGCGTCGATGACCTCGACCTGCGGCGGCAGCTCGGCGAGTAGCTCCTGTGGGGCCAGCCGGTCGGCGACAACGACGTCGGCGTGGGCCAGCAGGCGCCTGCCGCGCACGGTGATCAGCTCCGGATCGCCCGGCCCACCGCCGACCAACGCGACACCGCCGTGCACGACGCCCGGGGTCTCGGCCGTGATGAGGCCCTGCTGCAGCGCCTCATGGATCGCCGACCGGATCGCGGCGGAGCGGCGGTGCTCGCCGCCGGCCAGTACCCCGACGGACAACCCCTCGTACTCGAACGAGGCTGGTGTGACGGCGCTGCCCTCACGGGCCACATCGGCGCGTACACAGAAGATGTGCTTGCGCTCGGCCTCGGCGACGACGGCGGCGTTGACGTCCGGGTCGTCGGTGGCCGCGATCGCATACCAGGCGCCGTCGAGGTCTCCGTCACGAAACTCCCTGAGCGTCAGTGTGATTCCCGACATGCCCTCGACGGCCGGGGTGGCGCTGCGGGTGATGACGTACACGTCGGCACCGTTGGCGATCAACAGGGGCAGGCGGCGCTGCGCGACGGTACCGCCTCCGACGACGACGACCTTCTTGCCGGTCAGGCGCAGGCCGACGAGGTAGGCGTTATCGGTCACCCGGCGAGCTTAGAGGTTGCGGCGGCTGGAGCTAAAGCGCGACTCCGCGGCGGCAACGAAGCGGGTTACCGCCTGCGGGTGCGCGGCCGGATGAGTGTGCAGATATGACGCGTGGACTCCGCGGTCGACGGCGCCGTCCCGAACCTTGGCCATGTGACGTCCCGCATATACCCACGCGGGTGCGTAACTGTCAGCGAACGTGACTGTGGTGCGGTGAAATTCATGGCCCATGGCGCGCTCGCCGATGGCGTGCAGCGGCGAGTCGGCCACCGCGACGGCCTCGCGGTAACCGAGCGTGAGCCGGTCGGTGAACCGCGCCGATCCGGACAGCACACCGCACATCGGATACCCCTCGAGGTCGTCGACCAGATACGTCAGGCCCGCGCATTCGGCGTGTATCGGCGCGCCACCGACGGCCAGATCACGGATCTGTTGACGCACAGCATCATTGGTCGACAGGTCGGTGCTGAACTGCTCGGGGAAGCCGCCGGGAAGCACCAGCGCAGCGGTCCGTGGCGGCAGTGGGTCGGCCAATGGGTCGAACTCGACGACATCGGCGCCTGCGGCGCGCAGAAGCTCGCCGTGTTCGGTATAGCCGAAGCTGAACGCCTTGCCCGCAGCCAGTGCGACCGTGACGTTCGAGGCAGTGGGCGCGGCGATGGCGGGATCCCACGGCTCGTCGGTCACTCGACTGGCCGCCACGGCGGCGATACCAGCGACGTCCACATGGCGGCCCACCAGTCCGGTCATCGCCTCGACGGCGACCCGCGCCTGCTCGCCGTGTTCGACGGCGGTGACCAGCCCGAGGTGCCGTGATGGCACGGACAGTTCGTCTGCGCGCGGGATCGCGCCGAACACCGGCACACCGACGTGCTCGCAGGCCTGTCGCAGCACCTGCTCATGCCGGGGCGAACCGACCCGGTTGAGGATCACCCCGGCGATGCGCACCGTGGGGGCACCTGCCGCTTGCGGGGGATGGTCGAATGTCGAAAAGCCGTGCAGCAGAGCCGCAATGCTCTGGCTCTGGCCACGGGCGTCGACAACCAGGATCACCGGGGCACCAAGCATCGCGGCGATGTGGGCGGTGGACCCCTGAGCGGTGCCGCCCGAGTCGTCACTGATGCGGCCGTCGAACAGGCCCATCACGCCCTCGATGACCGCGATGTCGGCGCCCGCGCTGCCATGCCGATACAGCGGGCCGATCAGCCGCTCCCCCACCAGCACGGAGTCCAGATTGCGGCCCGGCCGCAGCGCCGCCAGCGCATGGTAGCCGGGGTCGATGAAATCCGGGCCGACCTTGAACGGCGCCGTGCGACGCCCCGCCCGACGCAGCGCACCCATCAAACCCGTTGCGACGGTGGTCTTTCCGCTGCCCGACGCCGGCGCGGCAATGACGACCGCCGGGACGCTCACCCAAACCCCCGCGAGTGACCGTGCTTGTACGCCGACACGCCGTGGACGCTGTCATTCCACGGTCGCTCGCGCAAATCGACAGTCACCACTCGATGCCCTTCTGGCCCTTGCGGCCCACGTCCATCGGGTGTTTGACCTTCGTCATCTCGGTGACGAGGTCAGCAGCGGCAAGCAACTGCGGCGGTGCGTCGCGGCCGGTGATGACGACGTGCTGGGTGCCCGGCCGCGAAAGGAGCACCGCGACCACATCCTCAATGTCGACCCACCCCCACTTCAGCGGATACGTGAACTCGTCGAGCACATAGAAGTCGTGGCGCTGTTCGGCAAGCCGACGGGCGATCTCCGCCCAGCCATCGGCGGCGGCTGCGGCATGGTCGACCTCGCTGCCGTGCTTACGCGACCACGACCAGCCCGCGCCCATCTTATGCCACTCCACGGGACCGCCGACTCCGTGCTCGTCGTGCAGCCGGCCAAGTTCACGGAATGCGGCTTCCTCGCCCACTTTCCACTTGGCGCTCTTCACGAATTGAAAGACGGCGACGTCGAAGCCCTGATTCCACGCCCGCAGCGCCATGCCGAACGCCGCAGTCGACTTACCCTTGCCCGCGCCGGTGTGCACGGCGAGCAACGGAGCGTTGCGCCGGGCACGGGTCGTCAGGCCGTCGTCGGGGACTGTCAGCGGTTGACCCTGTGGCATCGATGTCTCCCTACGCGGCGGTGCGTACGACGTCGGCGAGACCATCGGCGCGCAGCTGGGCCAACCGCACCGCAGGTGCACCGAGGTAACCGGCTAGCTGCTCGGCCAAACCCAGTCGCACATGCGAGGTTTCGCAGTCCACGACCACTGCCGCGGCACCTTCGGCAACGAGGAGTGCGGCGGCTGTCCGCGCGCGGCCCAGCGGGTCGGGTCCGCCTGTGGCACGCCCGTCGGTGAGCACCACGACGAGGCTGCGCCGCGCCCGGTCTCGCGCCTTTTCACGCACCACCACGTCGCGGGCGGCCAGCAAGCCTTGCGCCAGTGGCGTTTTCCCGCCAGTGTCGAATCGGGCCAGCCGTCGGCCCGCGATGTGCACCGACGTTGTCGGCGGCAACAACAGCTGGGCGTCCTGCTGCCGAAACGTGATCACGGCGACCTTGTCGCGCCGCTGGTATGCGTCCCGCAGCAGCGAGAGCGTCGCACCGCTGACCGCCGACATCCGGTCACGCGCGGCCATGGACCCGGAGGCGTCGACGACGAAGATCACCAGATTGCCTTCGCGGCCTTCCCTGATCGCACGTCGCACATCTTCCGGTTGGGGACGCGGCGCGCCAGGGTGGCGCTGGCGAGCGGCGGTGGCCAGCAGTGTCCCGAACACGTGGACACCGTGCCCGGCGTCCCGTTCGTCGGTCGCTGAAATCGCCTTGCCGGTGCGGTTGCGGGCACGCGACCGCCGGCCGGGCGCGCCCTCGCCGACGCCCGGCACCACGAGCGCCCTGGTCCGAAACACGGGCGACGGCGCCGCGCTCGGTCGGGAGTGCGAAGCCGAATTACGTTGCGGCACAGCGTCCTCGGATGACTCAGCCGAAGTCGATTCACCTCCGCCAGGCGGGTCCGGGTCTGGCTCATCCGCGGCTCCCCTCGCCTGAGCCATTGCGTCGTCGAGCTGTTCCGGATCAAGGCCGGGGTCGTCGAACGGGTCGCGGCGACGTCGGTGTGGCAGCGCGAGTTCCGCTGCCACCCGAATATCCTCTTCCGCGACTACAGATGCGCCACGCCACGCGGCGTGCGCGACGGCCGTGCGTGCCACGACCAGATCGGCCCGCATCCCGTCGACATCGAAAGCCGCGCACAACGCCGCGATGCGCCTTAACTCATTGTCCGGCAGGAGAACAGAGCCGACTGTAGCGCGCGCCACAGCGACGCAGCGCGCCAGTTCGGCATCCGCATCGGCATATCGATCGGAGAACGCGGCGGGATCGGCTTCAAACGCCATCCGCTGCCGGATCACATCGGCACGGACGTCTACGTCGCGCGAGGCATGCACGTCGACGGTCAGCCCGAAGCGGTCAAGAAGCTGCGGCCGCAGTTCGCCTTCTTCGGGGTTCATCGTGCCGATCAGAACGAAGCTTGCCTCGTGATTATGCGAGACGCCGTCGCGCTCGACGTGCACACGGCCCATCGCGGCGGCGTCGAGGATCACATCGACCAGGTGGTCGTGCAGCAGGTTCACCTCGTCGACGTACAGCACGCCGCCGTGTGCGCGGGCCAGCAGGCCCGGCGAGAACGCATGTTCGCCGTCGCGCAGCACTTTCTGCAGGTCCAGGGAGCCGACCACCCGGTCCTCCGTCGCGCCGATAGGCAGTTCGACGAGGTGGCCCCCGACTCCACCCGATGTCGCCACCTCCGCGGCTCCGACCGCGGCCAATACGTGCGCCAGCGCGCGCACGGCGGTCGACTTCGCGGTGCCCTTCTCGCCGCGGATCAGCACGCCGCCGATCTCGGGCCGCACCGCACACAACAAGAGCGCCAGCCGCAGCCGGTCATGGCCGACGATCGCGCTGAACGGGTAGATCGGGGTCACGGCTGGTCGACTTCGGTGTGGGTCCCCGCCTTCACCATCGGCACATGCGGGATGCCGTCGTCGAGAAATTCGTCGCCGTCGCGAATGAACCCGTGATGGCTGTACATCTCCGCCAAATACGTCTGCGAGTTGATGCGGCACGGATAGTCGCCCACCTCGGCCAACGCCGCCTGAATCAGCCGGTTGGTATGGCCGTGACCGCGGGCGCTGCGTTTGGTGCACACCCGGCCGATGCGAAAGCCCTTCTGTCCGCCCGGGTGTTCCTCCATCAGCCGCAGCGTCGAGATGACTTCGCCGTCGGGGCCTTCGAGCCAGAAATGCCGTGTTTCTGCGGACAGGTCGCGGCCGTCCAGCTCGGGGTACGGGGTTGCCTGTTCGACCACGAACACCTCGACCCGCAACTTGAGCAATTCGTACAGCGTCGCGGCGTCGAGATCCTTGGCCCAGCTGCGGCGTAGCGCGACCGTCATTCTGCAGCCGCCGTGAAGATGTCGGCGCCGGACTCCACGGGCAGCGGGGCGGGGGCCACGCCATCGGCGGGCTTATCCAACTTCAGCACCTTTGTGCCCCACGACCAGACCTCCTCGAACAACGCCGGTTCGTTCGACAACTCGGTGCCCAGCGACGGCACCATCTCCTTGAGCTTCGGCAACCACGAGGGATAGCGATCGGAAAAACAGCGCTCCATGACGTCGAGCATCGCAGGTACCGCGGTGGACGCCCCCGGCGAGGCACCGAGCAGCCCGGCGATGGTGCCGTCGGCCGACGACAGCACCGTGGTGCCGAATTCGAGCACGCCGCCCTTGCCCTCGGCCCGCCGGATGACCTGCACCCGTTGCCCGGCGACGTCGGGTTCCCAATCGGAATCGGTTGCGGTGGGGACAAATTCACGCAGTGCATGGACCCGATCGGATTCCGACAGCGCCAGTTGGCCGATCAGGTACTTCACCAGACCCGCCTGCGTGAGCCCGACGTTGACCATCGACGCCAGGTTGTTCGGCCTGACCGACAACGGCAGATCGGTGATGTTGCCGTGCTTCAAGAACTTCGGCGACCAACCCGCGAACGGCCCGAACAGCAGCCACGACTTGCCGTTGATGATGCGCGCGTCGAGATGCGACGCCCCCGGATGGGGAGTACCGAGCGGCAGAACTCCGTACACCTTGGCCCGGTGGGCGGCCGCCAGCACCGAGTTGGCGGAACGCAGGAACCGACCGCCGATGGGGAACCCGCCGAACCCCCTGACCTCGGGGATGCCTGCCTTCTGCAACAGCGGCAGCGTGCCACCGCCCGCCCCAACAAACACAAATCTCGCGTTCAGCCGGCGCTTCTCCCCTGTGCGCCGATTGACGACGTTCAGTGTCCAGCTGCCGTCGGTTTGCTGGCTGAGATTGCGCACCTCATGGCCGAACAGGGTGGCCGTGCCGCGCTGTGCCGCATAACCGGTGAGCTGTCGCGACAGGGCCCCGAAGTCGACGTCGGTGCCGTCCGGCGCCCAGCCAAGCGCCACCGGCTCGGCGAAGTCACGCCCGGCGGCCATCAAGGGAAGCCGACGGGCGAATTCGTCCGTGTCGTCGACGAACTCCATCGACGCGAACAACGGATTGTCGACCAGCGCGTCGTGACGGCGCTTCAAGTAGTCGACGCGCGCCGCACCGTGCACGAAGCTGACATGCGGAATGGGGTTGAGGAAACTGCGCACGTCCGGCAGCAACCCGTTCTCGACCGCATACGCCCAGAACTGCCGTGTCACCTGGAACTGCTCGTTGACCTGAACCGCTTTGTTGATGTCGATCGAGCCGTCGGACCGCTCCGGCGTGTAATTCAGTTCGCACAGCCCCGAGTGACCGGTGCCTGCGTTGTTCCACGGGTCGCTGCTCTCGGCGGCCGCGCCGTCCAGGCGCTCGACCAGCGTCATCGACCAGTCCGGCTCCACCTGCCGCAGCAGTGCACCGAGCGTGGCGGTCATGATGCCGGCGCCCACCAGCACCACGTCGGTCTTTGCGGCCTTCGGGTCAGACACGAATCGTGGGCCCTTCGTGGTCGCGCGGTCCGCTCTTGACGGCTTACTGCTGTTCAGGCTATCCCGGGGCGGTCGGATCCTCATCGGCCCGGGTCGGCCGCCGTGCGCCACTAAGGTAGCTGTTGTGTCTGGATGGGAGCCCGATGTGCTGTCTGGTTACTGGCAGCAGACATACGGCCTTGGCCCGGATCCCGACGGCGAAGGTGACCTCGTCGCCACGCTGGTGCGACGGGGCGAGCCCAACCCGTCGGCGACCCGCGCCGTGCTGCTGGTGCACGGCTTCACCGACTACTTCTTCAACACCGAACAGGCCGACCATTTCGCCGCCCGCGGGTTCGCGGTCTACGCCTTGGACCAGCACAAGTGTGGCCGGTCATGGCGCGAGGGGCAGACGCCGCACTTCACTACGGACCTTGCCCGCTACGACACCGAACTGGAGCGGGCGCTGGATTTGATGGCAGGCGACGCTGGAGTTGATGTCGCCGCGCACGCGGCTCCGACCTTTGATGTCGCCGCGCACGCGGCTCCGCCAGCCGACGTGCTCATCTACGGGCATTCCACCGGAGGACTGATCGTCGCGCTATGGCTGGACCGAATGAGGCGCCGCGGCGAGATCGCGAGGCGTCGCATCACCGGCCTGGTGCTCAACAGCCCGTGGCTCGATCTGCAAGGACCGGCGATTCTGCGCACCGCCCCGACGAGGGCGGCGATCGGCGCGATCTCCCGCATCCGCAAGAAGCGGGTGCTGCGCCCGCCGACAGAGGGCGGATACGGCGCGACGCTGCACAAGGAGTACGGCGGCGAATTCGACTACAACTTGGCCTGGAAGCCGATCGGGGGCTTCCCCGTGACGTTCGGCTGGCTGCACGCCATCCGCCGCGCGCAGGCCAAGCTGCACCTCGGACTGGATGTCGGTGTGCCGAACCTGATCCTGCGGTCGGACCGAAGCGTGCGAGAGGTCACCGACCCCACCAAGACCGACGAGATCCAGCGAGGCGACGCTGTGCTCGACGTCAAGCAGATCGCCCGCTGGGCCGGCTGCATCGGCAACCGCTCCACGATCGTGCCGATCGTCGACGCCAAGCACGACGTGTTCCTGTCGGTGCCCGAGGCGCGCCAGGCGGCGTACCGCGAACTGGACCAGTGGTTGGAGTGGTATGTGGCCGAAACCACCAGTACAGCAACTCAATCCGAACGAGGGTGATCACCATGGCCCACTTCGACATCGCGATCATCGGCACCGGTTCGGGCAACTCGATCCTCGATGAACGCTACGCCGACAAGCGCGTCGCGATCTGCGAGCAGGGCGTGTTCGGTGGGACGTGCCTCAACGTCGGCTGCATACCGACGAAGATGTTCGTCTACTCCGCCGATGTCGCCCAAACCGCGCGCGATTCAGCGCGATACGGCGTCGACGCCCACGTCGACGGCGTGCGGTGGAGTGACATCGTCTCCCGGGTGTTCGGTCGGATCGATCCGATCGCGCTGGGCGGGGAGAACTATCGGCGCTCGTCTCCGAACGTCGAGGTGTTCGCCAGCCACACGCGTTTCAGGCCGCCGCTCCCCGACGGCCGGTACCGGTTGCGCACCGATGACGGCGACGAGTTCACGGCCGATCAGGTCGTGATCGCCGCCGGTTCCCGGGCCGTGGTCCCCGACGCGATCGCCGAATGCGGCGTGCCCTACCACACCAGCGACAGCATCATGCGCATCGCCGATGCGCCCGATCACCTGATCATCGTCGGCGGCGGATTCGTGGCATGCGAGTTCGCCCATATCTTTTCGTCACTTGGCAGCCGCGTCACCCTACTGATCCGGGGCAGCACGCTGTTGCGCGGCCACGACGACGACATCACCATGCGCTTCACCGACAGCGCAAGCAAGAAGTGGGAGATCCGCAGCCATCACGAGGTGACCGACGCGCGTGCTGTCGGCGGAGGCGTCGAGATCCGTTGCAACGACGGGTCGACGGTGCGCGGCGATGCGCTGCTGGTTGCGACGGGCCGAGTGCCCAACGGTGACCTGCTCGACGGCGAACAGGCCGGCGTGAAAGTCAATGCGAGCGGCCAGGTGGTCGTCGACGAATACCAACGCACCTCGGCACGTGGCATTTTCGCGCTGGGTGATGTGTCATCGGACTACCAGCTCAAGCACGTCGCCAACCACGAGGCCCGTGTCGTGAAGCACAACCTATTGCAGGACTGGGACGACACCGACGCGCTGATGCCGTCCAATCACCGATATGTGCCGTCTGCGGTGTTCACCGATCCGCAGATCGCCAGTGTCGGACTCACCGAAAATCAGGCCCGGGCAAAGGGTTTGAACATAAAGGTCAAGATCCAGGACTTCGGCGACGTCGCCTACGGATGGGCGATGGAGGACACCACCGGCATCGCGAAGATCATCGTCGACGACGACACCGGGCTGATTCTCGGCGCGCACATCATGGGCCACCAGGCCTCGTCGCTGATTCAGCCGCTGATCCAGGCGATGGCCTTCGATCTGCCGGCACAGGACATGGCGCGCGGCCAATACTGGATCCACCCGGCGCTGCCCGAAGTGGTGGAGAACGCGTTGTTGGCATTGTGCGGTGAGCCCCCGTGGCCGCCGTCCAAGCGCCACTGACTTCACTCGACCGCCGGGACCCAACGCTCCTCGACCTGCCCGAAGCGCCAGACCGCCAAAGCGATCAACCAGGCCGCGACGAACAGCCCGACGATCATGAAGCCGACGAACTCCAGGTTCACTGATCCGATCGCAGCCACCGGGCCCGACTCGATGCCGAGGCGGTCGGCAACGAGGCCGGTGAGCAGGATCACGCCGATCACCAGCGCGACAACCACTGACAACACCGTCACGGTCAGGTTGTAGTACACCTTGCGAACGGGATTGAGGAACGCCCACCCGTAGGCCCGTGACATGAAGATGCCGTCGAGCGCATCGAACAGGCTCATCCCCGCCGCGAACAACACGGGCAGCACCAGGATGGCGTACCAGGGCAGCGTGAACGCCGCCGTTCCCGCAGCCAGCACCAGCAGTGCCACCTGCGTGGCCGTGTCGAAGCCCAGGCCCATGAGTAGCCCCACCGGGTAAAGGTGCCATGACTTGCTCACCCGCCGCATGACCCTGGCGAGTAGTCGCGCCAGGAAGCCGCGGTTCTCGAGTTGCCGTTCCAGTTCGGCCTCGTCGAAGTCGCCGCTGCGCATCCGGCGGAACACCTTGGCGATGCCCACCACGGCGAAGAGGTTCGTCAGCCCGATCAGAATGAGGAATGTCCCCGCAACGAGGGAGCCCACCAGGCCCAGCGTCTGCAACAGCGGCGAGCCCTCGTCCTGCACCGGTCCCACGATCGCCCGTACGCCGATCGCCAACAGGAACGCCAGTCCGAACACGACGCTGGAATGGCCCAGCGAGAACCAGAAACCGGCGGACAGCGAGCGTTTACCCTCCCCGACCAGCTTGCGGGTGGTGTTGTCTATCACGGCGATGTGGTCCGCGTCGAACGCGTGCCGCACTCCGAGCAGGTAGGCGGTGACGCCCAGTCCTACGCCGAAGACGCCTGCCGATCCGAGCGTGATGTGCCGCGGCGCCACGCCGAGCACCAACACACCCCAGCCGAATAGGTGCAGCGCCAGCACGATGCCGCCCATCGTGACGATCGTCGTCCAGTCGGCTCGGTCGAGTCGGGTGGAAACTGCCGTTTCGGGCTGCTCGACGACGCTCATGGGTCGACCCTATGCGCGCAGCTCTCATCTGTCTAGATGAACAGATGTTCATGTGGGTAGAGGTAGGTCCGCCTCAGTCTGCGGTCAGCAGTTGTCGTAGTTCGGCGACTGCATTGACAGCGGTTTCGTGGTCGCTGGCGCACGGAATCACGTTGAACACCGTGCAACCGGCCTCGATGTAGGAGTGAAGAAATTCCGCGACCTCCTCGGGCGTCCCATAGGGCGAATAGCGCTCGAACGGCTCGAACGGCATCTGATAGAAGGTCTGCATCCCAGCAGCGAGCGGCGCACGCGCGGCTTCGCGGGTGGGGCCGAAACCGCACCAGACATTGATCGCATGCTCGAAGCTGCTGGCGTCCCTGTCAGCGTGACCGGCATGCTCGCCGATCTGTTCGACGACCGAGCTGAATCGGCGGGGCGAGACCCAGATTCCTAACCAGCCATCACCGAACCGTCCGGCACGCCGCACGGCGGCGTCGGACCGGCCTCCGACGATGAGCGGAATTCCAGGTTCCGGCGCGGGGACGATGAGCGCGTCGCGGACCGAGAAGAATTCGCCGTCAAAGCTGACCGGCTTGCCGTCGGCGAGCCCGCGCAGGATCTGAAGGGACTCGTCCATTCGACGCCCGACCGTCCGCGGATCCACACCGCAGATTTCGAGCTCGTGCCGGTCCTCACCGCCGATTCCCACGCCAAGCGTCAGCCTGCCCGGGGCCAGCTCGGCGATGGTGGCAAGCTGCCGTGCTACCAGCACGGGGTGACGCAACGGAAGAAGGTATAGCGCCACGTAACACGGCAACTCCGGGAAATAGGTCAGCATCGATGTCGCATCGATCAGCGCGTCTGACCCGGCGCCAACGTAGAAACTGACGTGGTCGCCGACGCACGCGTGATCGACGCCCGAATCGGCGATCCGGCCGAGGGTTACGCTGTGCGGCTCAACCGCACTTGTGAACGGACCAACCGGAGCGAAGATCCCTACTCGAATTCCAGCCATGCCAATCGCTAGCGTTTCGTGGCGACGAGCAGGAGATACTCTGCGTCGTAAGCGGTCTGGCCAGGCTCGGTTGCCTGATTCCACTTGGTGAGGAAGCTCAGGAAGTCTCGATCCAAGGCCTCGACCCGCTCGGGCTGCTCCTTATTAAACCGGTAGGTCGCGATGGTCGGGCCGTAGTTGCGCTTCCAGTACTCGCGGAACTCCGTCGGATTCGCGCAGTGGTCCATGCGCACTGTCTGGCGACGCGTCGTCAGATCGGTGACACGATCACCGAACAACCTCCGAACGTGATCCTCGTCGCCCCATAGTGGCGCCGGGCTGGCCCCGGGCGGAGGGGGCGGCGCGTACGGCTTCATCGTCGCGAAGAGGTTGCCGATGAATCCCTCGGGCGTCCAGTTGATCATCCCGATGGTGCCACCGGGCCGGACCACTCGCACCACCTCGTCGGCGGTGGACTGGTGGTGTGGCGCGAACATCGCGCCGACGCAGGACATCACCACGTCGAAACTGTTGTCCGCGAAGGGCATCGCCTCCGCATCGGCCTCCACCCATTCCAGCTCGACGCCACGATCGGCGGCGATCCGGCGGCCGGCGTCGAACAGCTCCGGCGCAAGATCGCTCGCGGTGACAATCGCGCCCGCGGCTGCGGCGGGGATGGCGGCGTTGCCCGAGCCGGCGGCCACGTCTAGGACGCGGTCCCCTGACTTGACGCCCAAGGCGCGTACGAGTTCGGGTCCGAGCGCGGGGATCAGCTCCGCTGCAACGGCGGGATAGTCACCAGACGCCCACAGCGCCCGGTGCTTCGCCTTCAGTTCGCGGTCGGCTTCAACAGTGGTCATTTCGCCCTCCTTAACGGGTTAATCGATGTCTCCAAGGTTGCTTCCGCGGGGTTCGGCAGACGTTTGGTACTCGTGAAATCAGCTGGTCAGACGTGCTCTTGGCGTCAGACTGCAGGATCGGTCGTACGCGTATCAAGACCCGGCGAACAGCCGTTGAGTTGCCCATTTCACAAATCCGTAAGGGCCGCGAAAACGTCGCCCCGCACAGTCTGACGGTCTACCAATCGGGCCACACGACCGAACCCAACCACAGGAGAACAGAATGAACGCACGCATGAAGATCGGGTCATTCATGGCCGCCGTGGGGATGACCGCTGGACTGGCGCCGGACCCGTTTCGCGTCAGCAGCACCGCTTCGTTGCGGCGAATTCAGAGATACCGGGCCAAGGCCGAACGTGCGCGGACGATCAGGTCCGCACCACTCAATCCGTAGGCCTGCATGTCGCCAAGAGTCGCAGCCTGTGCGGCACTCAACGGTGACTGTTTACCCGCACGGAGAAGTGCACGGTGTAGCGTAACCGCATCGTCCTCGGCGCCAACCCGATTCAGGAACCGGGTCACGTAGCGAAGGTTCAGCCACTGCTGGCTCCAATCGCCCACTCGGTCCCAGTGATCGAGCACTTCGATAAAATCACTTGCCGCTCTTGCTGGATCGCTGTGCACGCCGCGAGTCGACGCCGCTTCCATCAACGCGATGCCATGCCACCAGAAATTCTGGACCGAGGCGGCCAACTCCGCCGCTTCGTCGAATAGCGCCAACGACCTGCCCGGGTCGGATTTCTTGAGGACAAGGCCCAGCGCGTAGCGTCCCATCGACCGCGCCGTCGGGTTGGCCGTGACATCGGCAACCTGCACTGCCTCCTCCGCTGCGGCAAGACCCTCCTCCGGTGTACGAAGTGCGGCCTGGCAGATCGCCACATAGAACAGCGTCCACACCAGACGAATTGGGTCGTCATCGCGACGGGCCCGCGCCATCTCCCCTTCGTAATGCGCCAGCGCGGCGGCCGAATCGCCCTCGTAGAGGCCCACGTCGGCGAGCACGTCGCCGGGGTATGCCACCCGGCCGTTGCCGCGACCTGGAAGGCGGCCGTGTGCGAGGGAGGCCAGCTCCCGCGCCCTCGCTTGATCGCCGCGGTTCCAGGCGCCCCGCGCGGCAAAACCGACCGCAGCGGCGAACAACGGATGCTCAGGATCGACGACCTCGAGCGCGCGTTCCGCCCAACCGGATGCCTCGAAGCCGATACGCAAGTGCACAAACTCCGACAGGGATGTGATCAATCGAAGCGCCAAGTCGATATCACTGGCGGTCATGGCATGCTCGAAGGCCACGCGCAGGTTGTCGTAGTCGGGCACCATCCGCTCAACCCACCCCTGTTCGTCGGGGCCATGCATGCCCGCCGCGGCGCGCTGTGCGAGTTCCGCGAAATATGTCGTGTGGCGCCGAGCGTATTTGTCGTCGACACCGTTGTCACACAAGCGCTCTCGGCCGTACGCACGCAGCGTCTCCAAGACGCCGTATCGCGTCCTACCAGCTTCGCTGCGCATGGTCACCATCGACTTGTCGACAAGCCCGGTCAGCAGATCGAGTGTGTCGTGCTGGTCCGCACCGTCCTCACCGCACACGCCGTGCGCCGCGTCTAGGTCAAATCCACCGGCGAACACTGAAAGCCGTGCGAACAACGACCGCTCGGGCTCGGCCAGCAGCCGGTAGGACCAGTCAATCGTCGCGGTGACGCTCTGCTGCCTCGGCGGCGCCCCGCGCGAACCGCCGCTCAGCAGACGCAGAGTGTCTAAGCGTCGGGCGACATCGAGGCTGCTCATCACGCGCATTCGGGCGGCGGCCAACTCGATCGCCAGCGGCAGGCCGTCGAGTTGCCGACAGATCTCGGCCACCGCGCCCACAGGCTCATACTCGAGGTCGAAGTCCGGGCGGCCGGCTCTGGCGCGGTCGGCGAACAACTCGGTGGCCTCCTCAGCCGCAAGTGGGGGAACGGCGAAAATCTGCTCGCCTTCGACGCCCAACGCTTCGCGGCTGGTAGACAGGACTGTCACGCCGGGACAGTGCTGGACGATCCGGTCGACCAACCGCGCGCTGGGGTCAAGTAGGTGCTCACAGTTGTCGAGGATGAGCAGCAGTTCGCGTGTCGCCAGGTATTCGATAACCGTCGCCTCGATGTCCAGCCCTTGCCGCTGTTGTAACCGCAGGGCAGCCGCAACCGCATGGCCCACAGCCGCGCCATCGTCGAGCGGCGCAAGCTCGCACAGCCATACGCCGTCTGGGAAGCGCTCCCTTTCGCGCCCCGCCACCTCGAGCCCGAGCCGGGTCTTGCCGACACCGCCCACCCCGGTCAGAGTTAGCAGTGGGCCCTGATGCAGAGCATCCGCAAGGCGCGAAAGTTCTTGCGTACGCCCGACGAAGCTCGTCGCGCGTCGCGGCAAGGCGATGACTGCAGACCGATCCGGTGACGGCTCGGGACCCTTGGGATGGGGTGCCCCCTTGTCACCATCGAGGATCCGCTGGTGCACCTCGCGCAGCGTGGGGCTGGGATCAACGCCCAGCTCCTCGACAAGCCGCTCACGCATCAGCCGATAGGTCTCGAGCGCCCCTGCCTGCCTGCCGCAGCGGTATTGGGCGAGCATCAGCTGTCCCGCCAGGCGTTCGTCCAGTGGGTACGCTTGCGCTGCCATCACGAGCTCACCGAGTAGGTCCGCGTGCCGCCCCGCCTGCAACGCGGCGTCGTTGCGATCCAATGTGACCGAAACCCGTTCCGCTTCAATGGCATTGCGCACGTCGTTGATCCACGGTGTGTCAAGCGATGCGAACGGCTCGCCGCGCCACAACCCGAGCGCGCTGTCGAAGAGGGCCGCGGCCTCGGCAGCATCGGCGGTCGCTCGGGCCTGCGATGCGATATTGCGGAACCGGTGGATGTCCACCGACAATGCATCGGCCATCAGCATGTAGCTGCCGCGCTCGCGGACGATCCGCACGTCGGCGCCGTCCAACACCTGACGCAATCGCGATATGTATGCCGCGAGGGCGTTGCGCGCCCGGTGCGGAAGGTGGTCGGCCCAGACCCGATCGATCAATTGGTCGGCCGGGACCGGATCGTTGACGTCGACCAGCAGCGCCACGAGGACGCATCGCTGGCGTGCGTGCCCGATGTCGAGGCGACGCCCATCAAGCAGAGCCTCGACGTGGCCGAGCAACCGGAATTCCGTAGCCATCCCGTACAGCGTCTCCCAGGCCGACGAGCTACGGGCGTATTCGCTCGTTCGTCGGGTCGTAGAGCGGCTTCAGCGACACCGACACCGGATACAGCTGTCCGCCGACGTTGACCTGGTAGCTTGCGGCTTTGACCCATTCGGCATTGATGACGGAGTTGTCGGACGCACGCACGTATGCGAGCCCGACGCATGAGCCGGTCGTCTCGCCCCACGCCGCCGAGGTCACCTGCCCGGCGACCGCACCGTCGCGCATGATCAGCTCCCCGCCCCACAGCATCGCATCGGGCGAATCGACCGTGAATCCGACGAGCTTCTTGCGTGGTCCCTCTGCTTTGGCCTTCTCGACGGCTTCGCGGCCAAGGAACGTGATATCGGTTCTCAGCTTGCACGCGAATAGAAGCCCGGCTTCGACGGGATTCTCGCTCGGCGTCAGTTCCCGGCCGAATGCACGGTAGCCCTTCTCCAACCGCAGGGATTCGATCGTGTAATAGCCGCCGCGACCCACGCCGAACCTAGCACCGGCTTGCATCAGGTCCTCGTAGACGCCGACCGCAAATTCGGCGGGGACGTAGAGTTCCCAGCCCAATTCGCCGACATATGTAATCCGGGTGGCGCGCACAGTGGCGTAACCCAAAGAGATCTGCCGGCTTGTGGCGAACGCGAACGCCTCGTCGGACAGGTCGGCCGACGTCAGAGCGGACAACACGTCGCGAGACTTGGGCCCCATCACACCGAACACCGCGTACGCCGACGTCACATCGACAAGTGTTGCGCCGGTTCCCTCGGGCAGGTTCTTTCGGATGTGGTCCTTGTCGCGTTCGGTGGTGGCCGCGCTGCTGATGATCAGGAATTCCTCGGGTCCGGTGCGGGTGACCGTCACATCGGACTCGTAAGTGCCTCGCTCGTTGAGCATTCCGGTATAGACCGACGAACCGACCTCGACACCGACGTCGGCGGTGCACAGCCATTGCAGCGCCGCCTCTGCGTCGCGACCGACGACTAGATACTTCGAGAACGAGGTTTGGTCGAACACCGTGACGTTCTTCCGCGTGCTCGTCTGCTCTGCTGCCGACCACCCAAGCCAGTTCGGCTTGCCCCAGGTGTATTCGATCGTCGGTTCTGCACCCTCGCGCGCGAAGAAGTTGGCTCGCTCCCAGCCCATCTTGCTGCCGAAGTTCGCACCCGCGGCCTCCAGCAGGTGGTGCACCGGTGAGCGACGGAACGGCCGGGCGGTCGTCATTTCCCGGTTGGGCCATGGGATTTCGTAGTGGATGCCGAGAACTTCCGCAACCCGGTCCCGCAGCCACCGGTTGTTGCCGTTGAACGGTGCGAACCGGCGGATATCGACTCCCGTCAGGTCGCTGGTCGCCGCTCCGTTGACAATCCACTCGGCAAGCGCGCGGCCTGCACCCCCGGCGGTCGCGATCCCGACCGAGTTGAACCCGGCGCCGACATAGAAATTGGCGACTTCGGGCGCTTCACCGAGGATGAACTGGTTGTCGGGTGTGAAGCTCTCGGGGCCGTTGTAGAACTTCTTGATGCCCGTCACCTCGAGCGCTGGGATGCGCAGCAGCGCGCTGTTCATCAGGACCTCGAAATGATCCCAATCCTCCTCCAGGAGCTGGAATTCGAACGGATAGGGAATCGCGTCGGGCGCCACCCAGGGTTTGGCTTCGGGCTCGAAGCCGCCGATGACCAGGCCGCCGACCTCTTCCTTGAAGTAGGTGTAGCCATCGGGGTCGCGCAGAATCGGCAGATTCGGATGCACGCCATCGATGTGCTCGCTGACGACGTAGAAGTGCTCGGCCGAGTGCAGCGGCACGTTCACCCCTACCATCGCGCCGATTTGTTTGGCCCACTGCCCCGCACAGTTGACGACGATCTCGGCCTCGATGTCCCCTGCGTCGGTGCGGACGCCACTGACCCGTCCGTCCTGCGCGAGAACGTCTAACACCCTGGTCTTCTCGATGATCCGGGCACCCCGCATCCTCGCCCCCTTTGCGAGGGCAAACGTCAGGTCGGTCGGGTTGGCCTTGCCGTCGCCGGGCAGCCAGATCGCACCGACAAGGTCGTCGACGCGCATCACCGGGTAATGCTCGAGCGCCTGCTCGCCGGTGAGCAGTTCGCATTCCATATTGAACGCCGCGGCGTTGGCGGCGGTGCGGCGCAGCTGAATCATGCGGTCCTCGGTGCGCGCGACCGTCACTCCCCCGCACTGCTTGTAGCCGGCGGACAGGCCGGTCTCCCGTTCGAGCTCGGCGTACAACTGCGTCGAGTACTGGACCAGGCGTGTTGCGCTCTCCGAAGCCCGGAGCTGACCGACCAGCCCGGCGGCGTGCCAGGTTGTGCCGCAGGAGAGTTGGCCCTGTTCAACGAGCAGGATGTCGGTTAACCCGAGCTTGGTCAGGTGATACGCGACACTGGTGCCGATGACACCGCCGCCGATGATGACGACATGGGCGCGGTCCGGAAGCGATGTGATGGCCATGGGCTAGATAGGTCCCTTGAGTGTTAGTCGGCGGCGTGTACGTCGTCGAGGAGTCGGGCGAAATGGGGACCCTTGAACTCGGCGACGGCGGCTTCGTAGCGCTCCATCCCCCAGCCCCAGAAGTCGAATTCAAGTGCGCTGGAGGCACTTTGGATGCAGCCCCACAGTGTCCAGCCGTACTTTGCGACGACGCCCTGCAGGTGGGCGCGGGCGATCTTGTGCCGCAGCCGGCGGCCGTAGTAGCAGGTGACGAGCTCGTCTAGCTGTTCCGTGGACAAGCCGCACTCGCTCCAGATGTTGCCGAGTTCGAAGCACGGGTCGTTGTTACCGGAGTACTCGTAGTCGATAATCCACACCCGATCGCCGTCTTCGATGAAGTTGCCCGCCAATAGATCGTTGTTGCATGGGACGGTGGTCTGATCGGTGACGGTCAGCGCCCGTTTTATCTGAGCGAACGCGTCGGCGTAGTCCAGGTAGTCGTTCGGTATCTTGAAGCCGTTGTCCTCGACGGTTTTCAGGTACTGGGGCTGGCGTTCGAACATGTCGAACCGGCCGCGAAACCGGGGCCCGGAGTGCAATGTGCGGCATCCCGCGGCCACCTTGGCCACCACCCCCGGACGCTGAAAGTCCTCGTTGCACAGCGTCGTTCCATCAAGGAAGCCCAGTAGCAGGATGCCGAGATCAGGCCGGTAGTCGATCACCGGTGCCGCCACACCCGCGCGCTCGGCGGCGACGGAGTTGTAGTACTCGTCGTCGCGGTCGATGGCCAGGTAGTTGCAGGAGGTGTCTGTGCAACGAGCGACATAGACCGCATCCGGGGTGGTGACCTTGACGTTGCGATTCGTCAGGCCGCCCGACAATTCTTCCAGTTGCCGCGGCCGTCCGGCGACGGCCGGAATCTCATCCAGCAGCGCGTTGAGCTGGGCGTCGGTCAGCGGAAACGGCATCGGTTCACTGTAAACCGTCACCAAGCTAAAGGTCTAGACTATTGGCCATGCCGTCGTCGCCTCCTTGCCCGCCCACCCGGCCCGAAACCGATGTGATCGAGACGTGGTTAAACAGTGACCAGCCCGCCGTCGTGTTCGACTTCAACGGCACCCTCTCCGACGACGAACACATCCTGTTCGACATCTTCAGTGAGCTGTTCCGTGGCCACCTCGGCTGGGCAATGACCGCCGAGGACTATCGCGACGAGCTGCTGGGTCGCAGCGACCGCGAGATCATCGAGCGCGCGGTGGCACGCCACGGCCGCGGGACCGAGGACGAGGTGACCGAGCTGCTGCGGTTGCGCCAGGGCGCCTACAAGCAGAAGGTCGCCGACCACAATCCGATCGGGGCATCCGCCGCGCAGTTGGTGAAACTGTTGGCGGATAACCAGATTCCCGTCGGCATCGTCACCGGCGCGCAGCGAGAAGACGTGCTGGCGGTCCTGGACGGCAGCCCGACGGGCGAATTGGTGAGCGTACTGATCGCCGAAGAAGACGTCAGCAACGGTAAACCGCACCCGGAAGGCTTTCTCACCGCAGCGCGCATATTGAACCGCCGGCCAAGCGATGTGCTGGTCTTCGAAGATTCCGTGCCCGGCGTGCGGGCTGCAGTGGCTGCGGGTATGCACTGCATCGCTGTCTGCGCGGCCGATCCCGGGCGGGAGCTGAGCGCGGCAGCCCCGGCGATCGTGTCCGAGTTGTCGGCGAACCTCGTCGCGGACCCGCTCAGCCGCTGGCGTCACGGACCGGAGAACCCGATTCGACGCGCGACTTGATGCGGATCCGCGCACGGTCGGAGCGGTGGTAATCCCGGGAGAATTCGACCGCGACGCCCTCCTCGGTGAACGACGTTCGGGTGATCAACAACAACGGGCTTCCGGGTCCGATCCCGAGGATTTCGGCCTGCTGGTCGTTGGCCTGAGTAGCCTCGAGTTCTTCATCGGCCGAGAACGGAGATGCGTTGTATTCGCGCATCACCGCATATAGCGAGCCGGTGAGATCGGCGGACAGCAGCCCCGGAAACATCGCCGCAGGCAGGTAGGCCTCCTCGAGCACGATCGGCTCTCCGTTGGCCGATCGGGCGCGCAGGATCTCATGGACCTGGGCACCACGGCTGAGGCCAAGGGCCTGCCGGACGTCGGCGGCCGGGCGGTGAGTCGTTGCACGCAACACCTGCGCGCCCGCCTCCACATGGATCCGGCGCATCTGCTCGGTGAACCCCGGCAGGCTGGCATGGTCGAACTCGAATCGCGGTGCGGCGACGAAGTTGCCGCCGAATCGGCCCCGCCGCCGATCAATGAGACCTTTGGCCTCGATCGCGCTCAGTGCCTGCCGCAACGTCATCCGGCTGACCCCCAACGCGTTGGCGATCTCCACTTCCGACGGCAGCTTGTCACCAGGCGCCAACGTTCGGGACACGATCAACTGCTCGAGCCAGTTACCGATGCGCATATGAGCGGGCTGATCTCCTGCGCCGGCCAGGTCAGGACGATCCACCAGCAGCGGATCATCCATCGTCAAGACGCGCACACTGCGAGCTTAAGCGGCTACCACCGCGAAAAGTCCTCAGCCGTGCCGGGCGCCGATCCAGTGCAGCAGGTCGTGCACGATTTCGTCTTCGAGCCGGTAGCTCACGAGCCGGCCCACCCGCGTCGAAGTGACCCAACCCTGCTGCCTCAGCACGCGCAACGCCTGGGAGACCGCGTTCTCCGATCGGCCGAGCACCGCCGCGAGGTCACCGACGCAAATTCCGGGCGCGCGGTGCAGAACGAGCAGTATCTCCAGCCGGTTGGGATCTGAGAGGAGATCGAAACGCTGGGTCCAGCCGGTCGTGTCGACATCGGCCAACGCCGACGTCGCACGCTTTACCTGCGTCTGGTTGCCAGGTTGCGTCACTCGTCAAGGCTAATCCCTCGACCCAACCGGGCGGTGTAGCCGACATCGCACAGATCTCATCACCGGCACCCGCGGCCCTGGCCACAATCGACGCGGAACTGGCCGCCAAGGCGCCGTCCTGGAACAAACTGTCGCGCGAGAAGATCACCGAACTGGTCGACTGGATGGTCATCGCCCCCGACCCTGACGCTCGCCCAGCGGGCAGACCCACACCACCTATCCGGGAAGCCGGCTACTGTTCCCACCCTGTGCAAACCCACCGCACCGGTCAGCGCGCCGCCAATGGACCTCGCGCCCAGCCGAACCGTGGCCTGAAGATGCCGCGCCGCAAGACAACCCGAGAACAAGACCGCGCCAACGCATCGACGCCGAACGAGCTCGCAATCAGGAACTAAGCGAGAATCCCGGAAATGATTGCGACGACGCCTATTTCCCATCCCGACCGCGACCCCCAGGGGACGACGACCCGCCGCCGTTTTGACGGCAGTCCCTAGTACAGCGAATCGGCGCAACAGCGAAACCTACGTAGAGGCGACGGCGAAGAGGCGCCACTCGCCGGGCACGCCCTTGAGCTCGTGAGTGCCGCGTTCCTCGAACTCGAGCCCTGACCCGATCACGAGGTCGCGCAGCGTGCTGGACACCAGCACATCGCTCGGCCCTGCCAGTGCGCTCACGCGCGCGCCGATGTGCACGGCGATCCCGCCGATGTCGTCGCCGCGGATCTCGCACTCTCCGGTGTGCAACCCGGCGCGAACCTCGATGCCGAGCGCTTGCACCGCGTCGCGAATCGCCATCGCGCAGCGGATCGCTCGCTGCGGGCCGTCGAACATCGCCAGGAAGCCGTCTCCTGATGTGTTCACCTCGCGGCCGCGAAAGCGGGCGAGCTGCGCCCGGACGACGGCGTCGTGCGCATCGAGCAACGCACGCCAGTCACGGTCGCCCATCTCGTCGGCCCGGCGCGTCGAGTCCACGATGTCGGTGAACAGCACCGTGGCGAGTACCCGATCATCGGCCACTTCACCCTGTTGGCCAGTGAGGAATTCGCGGATCTCTCGTGGAAGGACGCACGCCATCCCGGTTCAACGAAGTGATACACGTTGCGCCCGGGCAAC
>DASQCE010000609.1:0-2946 GCA_035634855.1 Mycobacterium sp. | reverse complement strand
AGGCAGCGTGCCCTCGAGCGGCTCGAGCAACGGATGCCGGAGATGAAATGTGTTGTGCGGGAACTCCAGATTGAAAAAGGTCGCCTCCGGCTTCTCGTACTGACTCGCCGCGGGCAACACATAGGTGGCCAGCCTGGCCGTCTCCGTCATCGCGACGTCGATGACCACCATCAGCTCCAGTGACTCGAACGCCGCCCGGCACGCCGCGGAATCGGCGAGGGAATGGGCGGGATTGCTGCTTTCCACGATCATCGCGCGGAAACGATCAGGATGGTCGGTCAGGATCTCTTGGGGCACCGCGTTGCTGGGTATCAGACCGCCGACGATCGGTGCCCCGGTCACCGGGGTGTGGCCGACCCCGCGCGTGTGCCGAAACAGCGGTCCTAACGATGAATGCAGGTGCTGCGCACCCCGTTTGGCGAAATTTCCGGTCAGTATCCACAGCAGCTTGTTCAGATATGAGCACAGCGTGCTGTTGGGCGCTTGCTGGATGCCGAGGTCCTCGAACACCGCGACGCTGTCGGCGCCGGCGATGCGCCGTGCCGCGGCGCGGATCAGTTCTTCGTCGACGCCGCATCGCAGCGCGTAATCGCCGACGGGGACGTCGCGCAATGCGTCACGCACCGTCTCGACGCCGTTGACGTGCGCGGCGAGAAACGCGTCGTTGCACAGGTCTTCTTGCACCAGCACGGCGGCAAGCGCCGACAAGCACCAGGCGTCGGTGCCGGGACGCACCCGAAGATGGATGTCGGCCATTTTCGCGGTGTCCGTCAGTACCGGGTCGATCACGATCATCGAGCGGCCTGGATCCTTGGCGATCTCGTTGAGAACGACGCGGGCGCGCGGGAAGCTTTGCGACATCCACGGGTTCTTTCCGATGAACACCGACACCTCGGCGTGTTCGAATTCGCCGCGGGTGTGCCCGCCGTAGAGGTGGGCGTCGACCCACGCCTCACCGGTCTTCTCCTGTGCGAGCGCGTTCGAGCGGTAGTGCGATCCGAGCACCTTGAGGAACGCGCCGCTGTACGCGCCGCCGAGATGGTTGCCCTGCCCACCGCCACCGTAGTAGAAGATCTTGTCGCCGCCGTATGTGTCCGCGATGCGCTTGAAGCCCGACGCGATCTCGGAAATCGCGGTATCCCAGTCGATTTCCTCGTAACTGCCGTCGGGGCGCCTGCGCATGGGGGAGGTCAGCCGGTTGCCGTTGTTCTGGTAGTGATCCAGCCGCAGCGCCTTGTTACAGGTGTAGCCCTGCGAGGCGGGATGGTCCTTGTCGCCGCGGATCTTGGCGAGTTTGCGGCCGTCGAGTTGCACGACGATGCCGCAGTTGCACTCGCACAGGATGCATGCGGTGGATTGCCAGGCCGGAGCCGCAGCGCCGGCGACATCATTTCTAGCCATCGCGGGATTTCCTTTCCGACACCTCGGCCTGCAGCAGGTCGCGCAGTTGGCCATGGACACTCTCGAGTGGCTTGACGTCGCGCGAGGCGCGGGCGACGACGATCGCACCCTCGATCGCGGTGGTGGTCAGCATCGCCAGCTGTTCGGCACGCGCGGCTGACACACCATCGGCGATCATGCGTTCGGCGATCAGGTCGGTCCAGCGGGCGAAAGCCGCCCCCGCGCGGTCGATCACCGGCGTCGCCTGGTCCTGCTTGGTGGGATCGCCGGCTTCCACCGTCACCGCGACGACGGGACAGCCGGCACGGTACTCGCTGCGGAGCAGTTGCTTCCGGTAGTAGGCGATCAGGCCGTCAAGGGCATCGAAGCCGCTTTCGGCCTTGGCAATCTTGGCCGCGACATACTCACCAGCGTAATCGATTGCCTCACAAAGCAGTTGAGTGCGGCCACCCGGAAAGTAGTGATACGCGGAGCCGCGCGGGGCGCCACTGTGCGCGAGCACGTCGGCGATCGCCGTTGGCTGCGCGCCGCGTTCCCGGATCAACAGCGCGGCAGAAACCACCATCCGCTCGCGTGGGCTGGTCATGAGTCTGGATCCCTTCTCCGACTCGGCTATGTATGTCACCTTACATAACCAAATCGCGCGCGGCCATACCCTGCCTCCAGCCATGCGTCAGCCGGGTGGGGGGTCGGCAATCCCAGCCTGTCCTTGATGTCGTCGACCTTGGCCTCGGCGCGTTCGAGGTCCTCGGCGTGGGAGAACGTAGCCGGCTCCCCAGTGTCTGAAGTGCGACACCGCCTAGGGAATACCCGGCGAGGCCGTCGCCATCCAAAGCACGAGAAACGCGGACATGCAGCCGAGGCACAGCAGATGGTCTCGGCAGATCGAGCGGGCGAGCCGGGACTGTTCCATCGGGCTTGCGACGCGGTTGCCGAGCCGGACCGCGTTCGGAACCGTGCGAATCAACGCCAGCAGGATCGGGACGCCGCCCAGTACAGCTAGAGCAGCGAGCAGCCAGCCCGGGTCACCGGCTGTGGTCCAGCGAAAACCCAACGCCGCCAACAGAATCACCATCACGAGGGCGATGAGGTGATTCATCGGCCGCGATGTGGTCGTTGCCCGGTGGTAGTACCCCGAGATCGAGTCGAGCACCGACTCGGGCAGCACATCGGCACCGCGATGCCGAAGGGCCTGAGTGTCGAAGATCAGGTCCATCCACAGCACGGCCAACAGAAAGCCGGCGCAGGCGGCCGCGATCAGACGCACGCGGCCGAGCCGCGAATCATAATGTGGCCGCCTCGTTGAGCTGGTTGAGCGTGTTGGTGGCCTCGAGGTACTCCTGGACCCAGCGCTCGATCACCGCCGAGGTCTTCTCGACCTTGGTGAACTGGCCAACGACCTGACCGATCGGGTTGAACGCCACGTCGACCGTCTCGTTGGGGTACTTGTGGGTGGCGGCGACGGCCATGCCGGACACCATGTATTGCAGCGGCATGCCGAGCGGCTTCGGGTTGTCCGGGTTCTCCCACGCCTCCGTCCAGTCG
>DASQCE010000608.1:0-11428 GCA_035634855.1 Mycobacterium sp. | reverse complement strand
GACGCCGAGAACGCCGATTACGAGCCCGTCGCCCCGTTCTCATTCGTCGGGTTCGGCGACGACGACGGCGTGCGGACCCGCTTCGCGGAGCGGCGGTTCCTGGACGGCAACGGGCGCAGCGCGAACGAACTGGACTTCTGGCGCTACCACACGTACATGGCGAACGAGGACGGCGATTACGACGGCCCGCAGCGCATCAGGGACGACATGACGACGCAGATTGAGGCTGCCGGCTATCGGTTCCTCGAGGGCGAGGGGTGGGCGCGGGTCTGAGCACACGCCGCTAGAATCCCCGCACCAGCGGGATCCAGGCTCAGCCGTACGCCACCAGCGTGCTGGCTACGCTGCGCAAGGGCATCACCCGCCTCGAGGTGGCCGGCTACACCGCGGCCGCGTACGTGCTGCACCCGACCGACTGGGAAGGTGTCGAGCTCGCGCTGACGTCGACGACCGCGATCGAGCACCTGTCGTTGCCGTACGACCCGGCCACCCGGCGCCTGTTCGGCGTCCCGGTGACCACGACCAACGCGCAGGCCGCCGGTGTCGGGCACGTAATCGCAACCGGCTCAGTCGCTTTGGACACCGACACCCGCGGCGTCGACGTGCAGTGGAGTGAGAACGCGACCGCCGATAGTTTTGGCAAGAACCTCGTCTTTGCGCGGTGCGAAAGCCGTTACGCCACAAGCATTTTCAGCCCGCTCGGCGTGGTGTCGTTGGACCTGACCGCGTAAGACACGGCCCCGCGGGCGAGCCCGGGACCGTAACCGTTCGCCCGCGGGGCTAACCAGACCTGGCCGCCGTTGGCCTCACCTCTCGGCCGCGCGGACAGGACGGCTGCGGTGCGGCGCCGGCTGACCGGTTCTTTCATCCGGGTTAGGCCGGTCGGCACCGGCGCCCACCGTGGCCCGTGCAGCCCAGGACGGCCCACGGATCCGGCCCTATGCCGCTCTACAGCGATCTGAGGGCGCCACGACTCTGGGAATCTCCGTTCGCTTGTCTTTCGACAAGAGATCGCTAGGTGTGCGATATACCCGCGTTCTGGTCGGCCTTCCAGAACGGTTCACGCAACTCGCGTTTCAGCACTTTGCGGGCGCCCGACAACGGGAGCGGTGTGTCGCGGAACTCGACCGAGCGTGGGCACTTGAATCCGGCGATTTGTGTGCGACAGTGCGCGATCACCGCATCGGCGGTGAGGGTTGCTCCCTCCAGTGGCACCACGATTGCGTGCACGGCCTCGCCCCACTTGGCGTCGGGGATGCCGATTACGGCCACCTCGGCGACGCCGGTCATTAGCGAGATCGCGTTCTCGACCTCGGCCGAGTAGACGTTCTCGCCGCCCGAAATGATCATGTCCTTGAGCCGATCAAGGATGAAGACGAAGCCCTCGTCGTCCATGTAGCCGGCATCGCCGCTGTAGTACCAGCCGTCCTGCAGCACCGCCGCTGTCTCCTGTGGCTTATTCCAGTAGCCCAGCATGATCATCGGCCCCTTGGCCGCGACTTCGCCGATGGTGCCGCGCGGCACTTCGCGGCGGTTCTGGTCGACGATCTTCAACTCGGCGGTATGCGCTGCTTGGCCGCAGGATTTGATGCGGCCGGCATATGGCCCGTCGACGGTGGTGTAGCGCGGCGGCAACAGGGTCAGGACGGCCGCCGACTCGGTCATGCCGTAGGTGTGGATGAATTGGCAATTCGGGAAAACCTCAAACGCCTTGCGCAACACGCCCTCGGGCATCGGCGAGCCGCCGTAGTGGATGTATTTGAGGCTCGCGAGATCGAATTCCCTCGCGCTGGGATGATTGGCCAGCATATTGATCATGGTTGGCAGACACATGGCGTGCGTGACCTTTTCCTGCTCCATAGTCTGCAGGCAGTCAGTCACATCGAAGCGCGGCACGACGACGTGGCGCCCGCCGCAGGTCGTGACGGCCAAGTTCTGGGCGCCGTCGGCAAGATGGAACATCGGGCCGGAATGAATGTAGGTCGTGTCCTGGTCGTGATGCATCCCGGCGATCACGTTCATCGCGTTCCACACAAAGTTGTTGTGGCTGAGCATCACGCCCTTGGACTTGCCCGTGGTGCCGCCGGTGTAGAACAGGCCGGCCAGCATGTCACCCCCGGCGCCGGCATCGGGGATTGCCGGTGCCGCTGCGAGCTCCTCGTATGGCCGCATGCCCGCTGGCGGCGCGTCGTCGTCAAGGTAGAACATCGCCTCGACGGTCGGCATCTGTCCAGCCAGCGCAGCGGCATGCGCCTGCATCGCACCGTCGACGAACAGCACACGCGCCCCGGAATCTTCGAGGACGTACCGGATCTCCGGCGTTGCCAGCCGAGTGTTGACCGGCACCATGACAGCGCCCAGCCAGGGGATGGCGAACAGAAGCTCGAAGTAACGGTCGCTATTGAGCGCGAGGATCGCCACCCGAGCGCCGCGCTGCACGCCGGCTTGCTCGAGTCCACCGGCGATCCGCGCGACACGGTCGGCCGTCTCCGACCACACGCGCCGCCGGGCCCCGAACACCGTGGACTCTTCGCGCGGCCGGATCTGCGCTGCCCGCCGCAATCCCTGGGTCAAATACATGGAACATCCCCCTAAGGTTTCGCTTCGCCATGTCGACGGCTAGTTCAACCGGATCTGACTGTAGGACACCTGTGAGATACCGGTGTCGCATTGCGGCTTTAGTCGACTCGGACGGAGCTAAAGTGTCCTTCGCTCATCCGGTTCCACCTGGTGCACAACCGATGCGGCCGGCGAAATCTGTTGCGCCCGAAACGCTACGGAGAGGCAACGGCGGACAGGCGCCGTTCGCCGGGCACACCCTTGAGCTCGTGAGCGCCGCGGTCCTCGAACTCGAGTCCTGACCCGATCACGAGGTCGCGCAGCGTGCTGGACACGAGCACGTCGTTCGCCCGTGCCAGCGCGCTCACCCGCGCACCGATGTGCACCGCGAGGCCGCCGATGTCATCGCCGCGGACCTCACACTCGCCGGTGTGCAACCCGGCACGCACCTCGATGCCCAGCGACTGCACCGCGTCGCGGATAGCCATCGCGCAGCGGATCGCTCGCTGAGGGCCGTCGAACATCGCCAGGAAGCCGTCTCCCGCCGTGCCGACTTCGCGGCCTCGAAACCGAGCGAGCTGCGCCCGCACCACGGCGTCGTGCGCATCGAGCAACGCATGCCAGTCACGGTCGCCGATCTCCGCGGCCCGGCGCGTCGAATCCACGATGTCGGTGAACAACACCGTGGCGAGAACCCGATCATCGGCCACATCAGCCCGCTGTCCGGTGAGGAACTCGGCGATCTTCTGGAAGGACTCGCGCCAGGGTTCAACGAAGTGGTACCAGTTGCGGCCTGGCAGCTCAACATATTTCGCGTCGGGTATGTGCTCGGCGATGTACCTGCCCTTCGCGGGCGGGATGATCGCGTCCTCGGCATGGTGGACGACCAGAGTCGGCACACGGATTGTCGGAAGGACCGCCCGCACGTCCACTTCCGTCACGAGAGGTATCACGAGAGCTAGCGTTCTTGGGCTCGCCGCCAGGCGTTCCAGTCGGGCCACCGTTGCCCGGATCTCCTCGTTCCACGGCATGTCCGGATTGATCACATGTTGGTTCTTCCCGCTGCCCCACATACGGACCCACGCGGCTTGAACTTCGTCTCGAACGAGTGCGGTTCCGCCTGCATCTGCGTAACCGTCGAACACGACCAGCGCGGTGGTGCGAGACGGATGTGTCGCCGCGAACAGCGCCGCCGTCGCGAACGCGCCCGCGCTCGCGATGAGGACCGCTTCACTACTTCCGAGATCGTCGAGCACCGCGCTGATGCTGTCCGCCCATTGCTCCAAGGTCGGCAGCGCGCCCGGCGTGACGGGATCGGATGCTCCCGTGCCCGGCTGGTCAAAGAAGATGAGCCGACCGAGAGCTGTCATCGCTTCGACCCACCCTTGGATGGACGGCAGCTCCGGCAGGAGTTCGCAGTTTGTGAACCAGTTAGAGACGAACACAAGGTCGCGGGGGCCTTCACGTGACGTGCGATAGGCGACGCGCAAGCCCCCGTTCATCGCGTAGCGGGTCTCGGAGAACACGGCGGAAGTGTAAGCCGAGCAGCGGGTCGAGTTTCGGTGTCTTGCGACCAGCTGAAACATAGTGTTCTTCGCGTATTCGGTGTCAGGTCCGAGGTTGGACACTTGATCGGGTGGCTGTTCTGCGCGGGCCATTGCCGTAAGCGCTTGAACCGGTATCTCAGGAAATTTCCCGACAGCACCATCAGGTGGACCTCACCACGGCGTCGCACCTACACCCCCCAACCGCTCGGTGCGCGGTTCTTCCCCAACTAGGCCAGCCGCCCGACACGCCGCCGACCCACCACCCTTGAAGGTGCGACGGTCAGCCAGTCGGCGAAGCCGGACGGGTCGTGTGGGGTCGGATCCTGACGAGGTACGGCGGCAGGCCGGGATTGCGCAGGACCGGGGGTTGGCGAAGCTGGCGCCGATCGATCGCGGACACCACTAGCCGTTTGCTGTGTCAGGACGGCCCAGTCCGCAAAAAGTCCGCAAGAACTCCGTAACTGGCCCACGCTCCCCAACGCTGCGGTTCAGCATCGGCGCAGCTCAGGAGCCATTTCCAAACCAGCCCGCACCCAGACAATCTTTGCAGTACGGTTCTGCAGTAATGGCCCTTCCCGCACCCGATACCCACGACATCGACCATCTGCTCGCCCGGTACCGCACCGCGCGTGCCCAGCAGGCGCTGTTCGATGTGCGGGGCGAACGTGCAGGCACCGGATACGACGAATTCGTCGACGCGGCAGGCAATGTGCGGCCCACCTGGCGGGAACTCGCCGAATGCGTCGGCGACCGAGGGCGCGGCGGACTGGACCAACTGCGGTCGATCGTTCGCGGCTTGGTTGACAACGACGGCATCACCTACATCCAGGTCGACCGGCACGGCGACGCGGTAACCAACGGCGACGGCACCGCGGAGCCGGGGCCGTGGCACCTCGATGCGCTGCCGCTGCTGCTGTCGGCCTCAGACTGGGACATCCTGGAATCCGGTCTGGTGCAACGCTCCCGGCTGCTCGACGCGGTGCTGACCGACCTGTACGGGTCACGGCGCGCGGTGACCAGCGGGGTGCTGCCACCTCAGCTGCTGTTCGCGCACCCGGGATACGTGAGGGCCGCGCGCGGCATCGACGTGCCGGGTCGCCATCAGCTGTTCCTGCACGGCTGCGACATCAGCCGCGCCGCCGATGGCAGCTTCCGGGTGAACGCCGACTGGACCCAGGCGCCGTCGGGGGCGGGCTACGCGCTGGCCGACCGGCGAGTGGTCGTCCACGCCATCCCCGACCTGTACGAGCGGATCGGGCCGCGGCCCGCCTCGCCATGGGCGCAGGCACTTCGGCTGGCGCTGATCGACGCGGCCCCCGAGTCGGCCGAGGAGCCGGTGGTGGTGGTGCTCAGTCCAGGCATCCACTCCGAGACCGCGTTCGACCAGGCGTATTTGGCGAGCGTGCTGGGCTTCCCCCTGGTGGAGAGCGCGGACCTGGTAGTGCGCGACGGCAAGCTTTGGATGCGGTCGATGGGCACACTCAAACGTGTCGACGTGGTCCTGCGCAGGGTCGACGCAGAGTACGCCGATCCGCTTGACCTGCGCGCAGATTCGCGGCTGGGTGTGGTTGGGCTGGTGGAGGTGTTGCGCCGCGGCGCGGTGACGGTCGTCAACACGCTTGGTAGCGGCATCTTGGAAAGCCCTGGGCTGCTTCGCTTTCTACCTGAACTGGCTGAGCGGCTGCTGGGTGAGACGCCGCTTCTGCAGACGGCGCCGATGTACTGGGGCGGCATCAACAGGGAGCGCTCGCACCTGCTGACCAACCTCTCGTCACTGCTCGTCAAGTCGGTGACGGGCGGCGACCCGATCGTTGGGCCGGGGTTGTCGGCCGCACAACGACAGTCGCTGGCGAAGTGCATCGAGGCCATGCCCTGGCAGTGGGTGGGCCAGGAGCTGCCGCAATTCTCCTCGGCGCCCACCGACTACTATCCGGGCGGGCTGTCATCGGCCAGTGTCGGGATGCGGTTGTTCACGGTGTCGCAGCGCGGCGGCTACGCGCCGATGATCGGTGGGCTGGGTTACTTGCTGGCCCAGGGCAACGCCGCCCACCGATTGAATACCATTGCGGCCAAGGATATCTGGGTGCGCACGCCGACACGCGTCACGGTCGAGCGGATTCCAGGCGCGGTTGAGCTCCCCGCCGTGACGCCAAGCCCGACGCGGGCCGTCAGCTCGCCGCGTGTGTTGTCCGACATGTTCTGGATGGGCCGGTATGCCGAACGGGCCGAGAACATGGCCCGGTTGCTCACGGTCACGCGCGAGCGCTACCACGAATACCGCTACCGCCGCGAGATGGAAGGCAGCGAGTGTGTGCCTGTCCTGCTGGCCGCCCTCGGACACATCACCGGGACCGACACCGGCGCCGGCAGCGACTACGCGGAGATGGTCGCGACGGCCCAGAGCACGCTGTGGTCGCTGACCGCCGACCGGTACCGGTCCGGGTCGCTAGCGCAGTCGGTCGAGCGACTCGGGTTGACCGCCCGCGCCGTGCGAGACCAGATGTCCAACGACACGTGGATGGTGCTGGCAGCGGTCGAACGCGCGCTCCTGCATGCACCGGCTAGAGCGTCTGGTCGGCCCGCCGACGAGCCGCCCGAATCGCACACCGAGGGCGACGCGTTCCTGTCGTCGACGAACAACCTGACGCTGGCGGGAATGTTGGCGCTGTCCGGCGTCGCCGCCGAGTCGATGGTGCGGGACGTCGGCTGGACGATGATGGACATCGGCAAACGAATCGAACGTGGCCTGGCGTTGACGGCGCTGCTGCGTGCAACGCTGACAACGGTCCGCAGCCCCGGCGCTGAGCAAACCATCACCGAGTCAACGCTGGTGGCCTGCGAATCGTCGGTCATCTACCGGCGGCGGATGCTGGGCAAGGTTAGTGTGGCTGCTGTGGCGGACCTGGTGTTGTTCGACACGGAGAACCCGCGCGCGCTGGTGTACCAACTCGAGCGGCTGCGGGCCGACCTGAAGGCGCTGCCCGGATCGTCCGGATCATCGCGGCCGGAGCGGTTGGTCGACGAGATCGCCACCCGGCTGCGCCGCCTCGACCCTGCCGACCTGGAAGAGGTCACCGCCGACGGCACGCGGGCCGAACTGGCCGATCTGCTCGACGGGATGCACCGCGATCTGCGCGAGCTGTCCGGCGTCATCACCGCGACCCACCTGCGGCTGCCCGGTGGCATGCAGCATCTGTGGGGTCCCGACGAGTTCAAAGTTGTTCCATGACCGACGGGCCTATCCCCTCGGCGTCGAGCCGGTGCTATCAGATAACGCACCGGACGGTGTACCGCTACTCCGACGTCGTCACCAGTTCCTACGGCCGCGGCTTCCTGATTCCGCGCGACTCGGCACGCCAGCGCTGCCTGTCGCACGAGCTGATCATGGATCCCGACGCGGCCGACAGCTCAACCAGCCGCGACGTCTTCGGCAACGTCAGCTCGTACTTCCACGTCACCCAGCGCCATCACACGCTGTCGATCACCAGCAATTCGGTCGTTGAGGTGGATCCACCGGCGCCCGAGCTCTACGGCGGCGGGTCGGCGCGGGCGCCGTGGGAGATCGCACGACCCGTCGGTCTCGACGGCGCGTTGGCCACCGAGTTCACCCTCGACCTGCAGCCGCCGGAGATCACCGACGAGCTGCGTGCCTACGCCACACCGAGTTTCGGGCCCGGCCGGCCGCTGATCGAGGTGCTTCGCGATCTGGCGTCGCGGATCTACTCCGACTTCACGTATCGGTCCGGGTCGACCACGGTGTCGACTCAGGTCGGCGAGGTTTTAGCGGCGCGCGAAGGGGTATGTCAAGACTTCGCGCGGCTGGCCATCGCCTGTCTGCGTGCCAATGGGTTGGCGGCCAGTTATGTATCGGGGTACCTGGCGACCGACCCGCCGCCGGGAAAGGAACGCATGATCGGCATCGACGCGACGCACGCCTGGGCGTCGGTGTGGACACCGCAGAACCAATGGCTGGGCTTGGATCCCACCAACGATCAGATGGTCGACGAGCGCTACATCATCGTCGGGTTCGGTCGCGACTACGCCGACGTGCCGCCGTTGCGCGGCATCATCTACACCGACTCGAAAAGCAGCGTGATCGACGTCGCCGTCGACGTGGCACCGTATGAGGGGGGTGTGCTTCGTGCGTGACTTCAACTGTCCCAATTGCGGTCAGCGGCTGGCGTTCGAGAACTCGCTGTGCTTGTCGTGCGGGAGCCGACTGGGTTTCTCTCCCGACGACATGGCTCTGCTGGTTATCGCGTCGGGCGCGGACAGCGACCACGGCGGTGCCGTCGACTCCAGCGAGTACCAGCTATGCGCGAATCTGCATCTGGCCGAATGCAATTGGCTCGTCGAGAAGGGACCCGCACCGAGACTACTATGCAGGTCGTGCGCGCTGACCCGGACTCGCCCCAACGACGCCGACACCAAGGCGATGGCCGCATTCGCGGCCGCCGAAAGGGCAAAGCGTCGGCTGATCGTCGACCTGCGCGAGTTGAGGCTGCCGATCGTGGGCCGCGACGAGGACCCGCGGTACGGCCTGGCGTTCGATTTGCTCTCCAGTGAGACCGAGAAGGTGCTCACCGGCCACCACAACGGTGTGATCACCCTGGACCTCGCCGAGGGCGACGACGTGCACCGCGAGCAGCTGCGGGTCGCGATGGCCGAGCCGTACCGCACGCTGCTCGGACATTTCCGCCACGAGATCGGGCATTATTACTACTTCCGGCTGGTCGACCCGTCGCAGGACTACAAGAGGCGGTTCCGGGAGTTGTTCGGCGACTCCGACGCCGATTACCAGGCCGCACTGGATCGCCACTACAACGAGGGCCCACCCGCGGAATGGGAAGAGAGCTACGTCTCGTCGTACGCGAGTATGCATCCGGCGGAGGACTGGGCCGAAACGTTCGCACACTACCTGCACATCCGCGACGCCCTGGACACCGCCGCGGCATTCGGTTTCGCACCGTCCGGCGCCACCTTTGAGCGACGGGTGTTGGGGCCCAGTGGGTTCGACACCATCATCGAGATGTGGCTGCCGCTGGCGTGGGCGCTCAACATGGTGAACCGCTCAATGGGCAAAGAGGATCTCTATCCGTTCGTGCTGCCCCCTGCGGTGCTGGACAAGATGCGGTTCATCCACACGATCATCGACGAGATCACCTCCGACCCAGCTAAACTCGCCGAGGTCAGTGGCGGTGCCTAATTGCCGCGAGCGACCGTGTATGTACGCGACACGCCGGTGATTGGTGTACAACAGCGGTCGCTCACGTTAGTTGACTAGCCGCTGAGCGCAGCCTCAGCAGGCTCTCGCCGGTGTCGGCCACGGTGTAGGGCGGCACTCGCGGCATCGGGGAAAGTGCGAGGAGTCGATCATCAGGCCGGCCCGCACGAACTCCATGCCGTCGCGGATCGTTGGAATCGCACCCAGCGGGGTGTATTCCACCGCCATGCCTGCACCGACACCGTCGAATGCCTTGGCGCAGCGCTTGATTCGTTGAGGCGGCACCCTCGCGGTGAATACCGTCAGCACCCACTCCGCGCCGATCGTCTCCGCACGGTCGGCCAGCAGTTCGGCGCTTGCCATCGTGGCTGATTCGTCGTCGCTGACGACAAGCGCGAGCAGTTCATGGCAGCGAACCCCGGTCGCCGCGCAGCCTCGACGACTAGCGGCCCAGGAATGCCTTGCCGCGCGGCGACAGCCGGTAACCCACGTCGAGGCTGATGGTCAGGCCCAGTCCTTTGAGCTGGCGGACGCGCCGCTTGAAGCGGGGCACGTCCAGTCCTACGCGGGCGGCCAGATCCGGCGCGCGCACCGCCTCGTTGGCACCGATCATCTCCAGATACTTTCGCGTCCAGGGAGTTTCGGCTGCGGCGTCCCACCGGCGGAGCCGGGCAGCGATCGCGTCGACGTCGGCGGCAGACAACCGATCGTCGGCTGCCAGTTCCGGTCGCTCGTCGGGCGCCAGGTAGGACACCGTGATCACGTATGTGTGTTTGGCCGGGCGGCGGTCGAGTTCCCGCCGCGCGGTCTTGGCGTCCGGATAACCTGCGGCGCGCGCCTGCGCGGCAGTGACGCGGTAGCTTCCCGGATACTCGGCGACGTCGTCGATGCGAACGGTGCCCGCGACGGTGCGCTGGGTGCCGCCGGCCTTGGCCCTCGGCGCGTCCCATCGGCGCAAGACAAGCGTGATGTCACCATTCGCGATGCCTTCGGCCGTGTCGCGGTTGAGCAGCACGGGTGTGACCCTACGATCACCCGGTGGCTGATCGCTATGGCACGGATGTCCTCGCCAACAACCCGCACCGCAAGCCTCGCGCAGGCGAGCAGCCGGTGGAAATCGGCATGGTCGTCGAGGACGCCCAGACCGGGTTCGTCGGCGCCGTGGTTCGCATTGAGTACGGCCGGATGGAGCTCGAGGACCGGCACGGCCGCAGGAAACCGTTCCCGGTCGGACCCGGCTACCTCATCGACGGCAAGCCCGTGATCCTCACCGCCCTGCGACGTGCAGCGCCTGCCGCACCGGCGCGCACCGCATCCGGCTCAGTGGCGGTACAGGCGAACGCCAGGGTGGCTTTGGCGAGCAGGATCTACGTCGAAGGCCGGCACGACGCCGAACTCGTCGAGCAGGTCTGGGGCGACGACCTCCGTGTCGAGGGCGTGGTGGTCGAATACCTTGGCGGCGTCGACGATCTCGTGGGCATCGTCGAGGAATTCCAGCCCGGCCCGGGGCGCCGCCTCGGCGTCCTCGTCGACCACCTCGTGGCCGGTTCGAAGGAGGCCCGCATCGCCAGCCAGGTCGAGCAAGCCGTCCGCCGTGGCCCCGGCGGTGTGCACACGCTGGTCGTCGGCCATCCGTTCATCGACATCTGGCAGGCGGTCAAGCCGACGCGGCTGGGCGTCACCGCGTGGCCTGTGGTGCCGCGCGGCACGGACTGGAAGCACGGCGTGTGCAAGGCGCTGGGCTGGCCGCACACCCAGCAGACCGACATCGCCAGGGCGTGGCAGCGGATCAGAAGCCGGGTGCGGGATTGGAACGACCTGGAGCCCGCGCTGATAGGCCGCGTCGAGGAACTCATCGACTTCGTGACTGCCAGCGCGTAGCGCGATCGGCTCAGCCGAGCGCGTGGCCGGTGGTGCTGTCGATGTGGTCGGGGATTTCTCCCTCGTACCGGTCGCCGGTCGTCGAGGTTCCGCGAGGCTCGAACATCAGGATCGAGGCGCCGGTCGTGGACGAGGGCTTGTGCTCGGTGCCGCGCGGCACGACGAACATCTCGCCGGATTTCAGCTCCACCCGGCCGTCGCGGAATTCGATCGCCAT
>DASQCE010000607.1:0-12153 GCA_035634855.1 Mycobacterium sp. | reverse complement strand
ACCACCGCGTCGGGCGGCTCCGCCGCCCACACACCCCACAGCTGATCCGGCTCCGGTTCCGGGCCGCCGAGCTCGGCCAGGATTGCGACGGCGTCGGTGTGCGCCTCGGCGAGCCGGCCGGCCACGATGTCCGTCTCGGTCAGATCGGCGAGTTGACGCCACCGCATGGCCGTGGCACCGCCACCCGGCAGCGGCAGGTCCAGCGCACCCGATGCCAGCCATTGTGTGACCATGCCGGCGTTCATGTTCCAGCACCCGCCTTGCGTTTGAGGCCGCGCAGGTGCTGAGCAAAGCCGCCCGGCGCGCGGCCCTGGCGTCGATCCGACGTCGCGACCGACAGCTTGGCATCGCGGTGAATGCGCATCCCTGCGGCCTCGAAGCGTTCGACCAGCTCGACGTCCTCGCCGGTGGGCAGTGCCCTGAAGCCGCCGACACGCCAGTAGGCGTCGGCGCGGAAGCCCATGTTCGCGCCGTGAATGTGGTTGTGGCCCGGGCCTTTCGAGTGATATGCGCGTAGATACCGGCGTGCCACCTCGGCGGGAAAGTGCCGCCACGCGGGGACCCGCACGACCCCTAGCACCATGTCGGCGTCGGCGGAGGTCATCGCTAGCAACCACTGGGCGCTCACCGTGCTGTCGGCGTCGGTGGTCGCGTACCACGTGTGCCCGGACTCGGTAGAGCACCGATCGCGTGCGTACTCGAACCCGGCAGCTCTAGCCGCACCGACGTTGCCCGCATCGACCGAGACGAAGAGGGCGTCCGGACCGAATTGGCCAGCCAGGCGCTCGCTGCCGTCGTCGCAAGCGTCGAGCACAACGACGATGAGTACCGGAACAGCTATACACAGGGCGGCGGTGGTCAGTGCGCGCAAGCAGCGCGGCAAGTGTTCGAGCTCATTGTGCGCGGGCACCACCACCACGACCTGTTCGATATCTGTCACGGCAGCTAATTAGCCCGATTGCGGGCTTTTCACACCTGGCACGATAACGGATGTGAACCACGTCCAGGCAGTTCTCTTCGACTACTCCGGCACGCTGTTCCGCCTCGAAGAGGAGGACAGCTGGTTCGAGGGCATCAAGGTCGATGAGCATGAGATCGATGGCCATGTCCAGGCCGAGTTGATGCGACGCCTCACCGCGCCGGTCGGCCAGCACGTGGACATGACCCCCGAGGCCTACCACGCCTGGGTCAACCGTGACCTCGCCCCGCATCTGCATCGTGAGGCGTATCTGCACGTCCTGCGCGAGTCAGGGCTCGCCGACCACCACGCCGAAACCCTCTACAGCCGGGTGATCGATCCGTCGTCCTGGACGCCCTATCCGGACACCGCCGAGGTGCTCAAGGGCCTGCACCGGCAGGGCATAAAGACAGCGGTCGTCTCCAACATCGCGTTCGACGTTCGTCCGGCTTTCCTGGCGCTCGGTGTCGCCGGTGACATCGACGAGGTCGTGCTGTCCTTCGAGGTCGGCGCCGTCAAGCCGGACGCCGCGATCTTCGAAACCGCGCTGTCTCGGCTGGGCGTCGAGGCCGCGCATGCTGTGATGGTCGGTGACAGCGACGAGGCCGACGGCGGCGCCCGCGCGATCGGCTGCGGATTCAGCCTCGTCGACCCGCTACCGACATCCCAGCGAACCGACGGGCTGACCAGGGCGCTAGCCGAATACGGCATCACCCTGTAGGCAGTAACGTCGCGGCCATGCCCGACGAGCGCATCCGGCCACCGGGGTGGCTCAAGCCGATGAACAAAGTGCTGATGGCCATGCTGCGCGTTGGCCTGCCCATTTCCCGTTACGAGGCGCCGGTGGTGCTGACCGTGCCGGGCCGCAAGAGCGGTAAGCCACGCTCGACCCCGATCACGCCGATGCATGTCGACGGCAAACGCTTTGTCGTGAACTGCTATCCGGGCGCGGACTGGGTCAGCAACGTGCGCACCGCCGATGACGCCACGCTGATCCAGGGCAGGCGCTCCGAGCGGGTACGGATGGTGGAGTTGGGGCCGGAGGAGGCGCGTCCGGTTCTGCGTGCCTTCCCGGCGGCGGTGCCGACCGGTGTCCAGTTGATGAAGCGCGCCGGTATCCTCGCCGACGGGACGCCCGACGAGTGTGCGGGGATGGCGGGCCGCCTGCCGGTGTTTCGCATCGACGCGATCACGTAGCGTCGCTGCTATGTCCAACAGCGCGCGTCTCCGACCGCCGTGGTGGCTGAAGTACGTCAACAAGGTCATGATCGGGTTGCACAAACTCGGTGTCGGCTTCGGCGGCAAGGGCCCTGTCGTGCTGACGGTTCCCGGCCGCAAGACCGGCAAGCCCCGCACGACACCCGTCACACCGATGACGGTCGACGGAAAGCGGTACGTCGTGGCCGGACTGCCCGGGTCGGATTGGGCCGCCAACGCCCGGGCCGCCGGCGAGGCCACGCTGCAGGTGGGAAGGCACACCGACCGTGTCCGAATGGTCGAGATGTCGACCGACGACGCACGCCCACTGCTTCGGGCGTTTCCGGTCGAGGTGCCGTCCGGCGTCGGAGTCGGCTTCATCAAGAACGCCGGCCTCGTCACCGGACCCAATCCGGACGAGTTCGAAGCGCTCGCAGGCCGCCTCGCTGTATTTCGCCTCGATCCGGTGAACGCATGAGCGACAACCCCTTTGATCCGTCGGCATGGCAGCCCATCGGCGGATTCGGGCTGACCGACGTCACCTACCACCGGCACGTCGTCGACGGCGTCGCCCAGCCGACGGTGCGCGTCGCGTTCGACCGTCCGGAGGTGCGCAACGCGTTTCGGCCACACACCGTCGACGAGTTGTACCGCGTGCTCGACCACGCCCGGATGTCGTCCGACGTCGGCGTCATCCTGCTGACCGGCAACGGCCCGTCGCCCAAGGACGGCGGCTGGGCGTTCTGCTCCGGCGGCGACCAACGCATCCGTGGCCGCAGTGGCTATCAGTACGCATCCGGCGAGACGGCGGAGACGGTGGACCCCGCGCGCGCTGGGCGGCTGCACATCCTGGAGGTGCAGCGGCTGATCCGGTTCATGCCGAAGGTGGTCATCTGCCTGGTCAACGGATGGGCGGCAGGCGGCGGGCACAGCCTGCATGCGACGTGCGATCTGACATTGGCCAGCCGCGAGCACGCCCGCTTCAAGCAGACCGACGCCGACGTCGGCAGCTTCGACGGCGGTTACGGCAGTGCGTATTTGGCGAAGCAGGTCGGGCAGAAGTTCGCTCGCGAGATTTTCTTCCTCGGTAAGCCGTACACGGCCGAACAGATGCACGCGATGGGTGCGGTCAACGAAGTCGTCGACCACGCCGGGCTCGAGTCCGTTGGTTTGGAGTGGGCGGCGGCGATCAACGGCAAGTCGCCGCAGGCGATCCGGATGCTCAAGTACGCGTTCAACCTGACCGACGACGGGCTGGTCGGCCAGCAGCTATTCGCCGGTGAGGCAACGCGATTGGCCTACATGACCGACGAGGCCGTCGAAGGCCGCGACGCGTTCCTGCAGAAGCGCGACCCGGACTGGACGCCGTTCCCCCGCTACTTCTAGAGCGATTTGGGCGCGCTAATAGACGGTCAGCGTACGTAAGCGCGCCGAAATCACTCGGCTTCGGTGGCGCGGCGCGCGTCGCGGTTGGTCTTGAGCAGGCTGAGCACGGTCGTGACGGTCAGCGTGGCGACGATGAACAGCAGCGACGTCACCGTCCCGATCTCCGGCAGATGGAACGAGCCGAACTCGTCGACGCGGGAGCCGTGCAGCGCCTCGATCACGAGCTTGAGGCCGATGAAGCCGAGGATGACGGCCAACCCCTTGCTGAGATACACCACCTTCTCGAGCAGGCCTTCGATGAGGAAGTAGAGCTGCCGCAGGCCCATCAGGGCCAGCGCGTTGGCCGTGAAGATGATGTACGCGTCGCTGGTCAGCCCGAAGATCGCCGGGATCGAGTCCAGGGCGAACACCACGTTGGCCATGCCGATGGCGGCGATCACTATCACGAGCGGGGTGAGCAGGCGGCGCTTACCCTCGCGGGTGACCAGGCGCCGGCCGTCGTAGTCCTCGCTGATCGGCAGGATCCGGTGCAGGAACCGCAGCGCGGCGTTGTTGTGGAAGTCCGGCTCCTCGTCGGGATCCTCCAGCGCCAGCTGGATCGCGGTGTAGACCAGAAACCCGCCGAGGATGTAGAACACCCAGCTAGCCGCGGCGATCGCCGCCGCTCCGGCGAAGATGAATACCGCGCGGAGCACCAGCGACAGCACAATCCCGATGTAGAGCACCTTGTCCTGAGCCAGGGCAGGCACCGAGAAGCGGGCCATGATGATCATGAACACGAACAGGTTGTCCACGCTCAGGCTGTACTCGGTGATGTAGCCGGCAACGAACTCCTGGCCGGCCGAGCCCGGCAGGAAGGCGAACAGCCCCGCCGCGAACACCGCGGCAAGGCCGATGTAGACGAGCACCCAGCGGACGGCGTCTTTGGTGGTGACGGTTCGTTGTCGCCGGGCGATCACCGTCAGGTCGAGGACGATGATCGCGATCAACACCACAACGGTGAGCGCCCAAACAAGCGGCGAGACAACGGAAACCACGGTCGACCTCCGGACGGCATGAAGCGACAGTCCGAAGGTCTCTTCCGTCCGCGGCCTTGGCCGGGACCGGCACCGCCGGGTCGGCCATGGGGCCGTCCGTGATGACGACGGTGCCGCGCGAGGAATACTCCCCTCCACGAACGTGCAGAACTATAGTCCGCTAGGCAGAACCTTGTCGACCCGGGTCCCTCAGGGGCGGAAGCGGGTCTGGCCGTGCGGCGATTTCGCGAACGCCAGCGCCTTCGCCACGGGCACTTTGAACACGTAGGCGATGTGGCTGTCCCCGCTCTCGTCGGTGTGCCCGAAACCGTCCTCGTGAGGCGTGAAATCCCATACGCCGTCGTACTTTTCGCGGATCGCCTCGGCCAGCCGGGACAAGGTGTCAAGGCCGGTCACCCGCTCGGCGTCGCCTTCGATGACGACGTCGAGTCCGTCGTTCCACGTGTTGACGCCGGTGGTGACAGCGACGGCGGTGGAGTGCGCGAGATTCTGTGCCTTCTGTTCCTCGGGGCCCGTGCAGAACACGAAGCCGTCGTCCACCCACGCCCCGATCAACGGAGTGACGTGCGGACGGCCGTCCGTGCGCACGGTCGTGAGCCAGTACAACTCGGCGCCGGCCAGCGCGTCGGTGACCTCCTGCCAGCCGACGGGCTCCGTCGCCTCACTGAAACGAGTGTCGAGCTTGCCGATCATTGTCATGTCTATATCGACCGCGCGACGGGGGCCAACTCATCGCCAGCAGGGTCCCACCCGCCAGCTGGGGAGCGCGAATGCACCGAAAGCGCGGCGTGTCGGGGGGACCCCCTTTACGGCTGCTCGTGCCGGGAAGAGTAGGCCACCTAAACTCACTGTCGTGAGCAAGAGTCCGCTGCGCCGGCTGTCCGAGGGCCTGCTGCTGGCCAGCATGCGACCCGCGCTGACTGACCAGGCGCTGCGGCGCCGCGGTGAAGCCGTCGACCTCAAAGGCAAGCGCATCCTGTTGACCGGCGCATCGTCTGGCATCGGCGAGGCGGCTGCAGAGAAGTTCGCCCGCCGCGGCGCCGCCGTCGTCGTGGTCGCACGCCGTCAGGAGTTGCTGGACGAGCTCGTCGAGCGGATCACGCGAGAGGGCGGCGAGGCGACAGCCCACGCAGCGGATCTGTCGGACCTCGACGCCGTCGACGAACTGATCGCCAAGGTCGAGCAAGACCTTGGCGGTGTGGACATCCTGATCAACAACGCCGGCAAGTCGATCCGCCGGCCACTCGCCGAGTCGCTGGACCGCTGGCACGACGTCGAACGAACGATGACTTTGAACTACTACTCACCGCTGAGGCTGATCCGCGGCATCGCCCCCGGCATGATCGACCGCGGCGACGGGCACATCATCAACGTGTCGACCTGGGGCGTGCTGAGCGAATCATCGCCGCTGTTCAGCGTTTACAACGCATCCAAGGCCGCGCTGTCGGCGGTCAGCCGAGTCATCGAAACCGAGTGGGCCGACAAGGGCGTGCATTCGACGACGCTGTACTACCCCCTGGTGAAGACACCGATGATCGCACCCACGCGGGCGTACGACGGGCTGCCAGGGTTGAGCGCCGCTGAAGCCGCCGATTGGATGATCACCGCGGCCCGCACCCGTCCGGTGCGCATCGCTCCTCGGATGGCGGTCACCGCACATGCGCTGAACAGTATTGCGCCCGCTGCGGTCGACTCGATCATGAAGCGGCAGCGGGTCCAGCCGAAAGACTGACCGAAACACCTTCTGCCATGTCGCAACCCGATATCACGACGATCGCGGAGATCGTGCGCGTGCACGGCGCCGAACGTCCCGACGCCATCGCCCTGCACGTTGGCGATCGCACCGTTACGTTCGCCGAACTCGACGCCCGTTCGAGCCGAGTCGCCAACGCGTTCCAGGCTGCCGGCGTCACATCCGGTGACCGGGTTGCATTCATCGAGAAGAATGCCGGTGAAGGCCGTCGTTGTGCCGGCGGCGGGCGCCTCGCCCGCGCAGGAGGATCTGATCGCTTTCGCCCGCGACCTGCTGGCGGGCTACAAGTTGCCCAAGTCGGTCGACTTCGCCGCAGAGCTGACGGCGCAACCCAAGCGGCAAACTGCTCAAACGACAGCTACGCGGGCCGTATTGGGCGGGCGTCGAGCGCCGCGTCCGGTGATCGTGTCGTGTCCGAATCCTGCGCGAGACGTGATAGACACGGATTCATGGAGATCCTGGCCAGCCGGATGCTCATTCGGCCGGCGGACTACCGGCGGTCGCTGAGGTTCTATCGCGACGAACTCGGACTGGCGATCGCCCGCGACTACGGCGCAGGCACGGTGTTCTACGCGGGCCAGTCGCTGATCGAACTCGCCGGCCACGGCACACCCAGCGCGGGTGGCACCATGTGGCTTCAGGTCCGCGACGTGTACGCCGCCGAGGAGGAGCTCAAGGGCCGGGGCGTCGAAATCGCCCGCGAGGCAAAGCAGGAACCGTGGGGGCTGCACGAGATGTATGTCGTCGATCCCGATGGTGTCCTGCTGATCTTCGTCCAGGTGCCCGAGAATCACCCATTGCGGCACGACACCAGACGCTGACGGCCCCCGGCTGACCAGAGCAGAGGGCCGTCAGACCGAGATGGTTCAGCGAACAGGCGACGCCAGCGGCCATCCGACGGAGGCCAGCCGCGACGCGACCTGGTGGATCTCCTCCGGGTTCGGTTCCTTCTCGATTACCGCCTGCACAGCCGTGCGGATCTCGTCTTCGGTCACCGTGTCGGAGTCGCTCCCCTTCAGGATCGACTGGGCCGCCCTGACGACCTCCTCCTCCGTCAGCGACCGCTTCAGCAGCGCCAGGAGCGCGAAGTAGTCCTTCGGTGGAACACCCTCCGGGTAGCCGTCGTGCAGCCACCTCAGCACGTTGTCCAGGACGGTGTGGTTCTCGGTCATATGCCTGCCTCAGCTCTTGATGAAGGGGAAGGGATCGAAACCGAAGTGGTGGATAAGCGTCGCCCTGGTGATCCAGGCCACTGCTGTGACGATCACCCAGGCGACGAACAGGAACAGCAGTATGCCCAGATACTTCAGCGCCGGGTTGGGCGCCTGCATGGTGCCGTCGTCGTTTTGGCCGCCGGCTCCCTTCGAGTAGGCGACCATGCCGACCGCGAAGATCGCGGGCAGGCCGGCGCCGAGAAGGAGTCCCACAACGAGCACCTTGAAGATGCTTTCCAGATAAGTCATCGACGTTTCCTTTGGCTAGGCGGGAATCGGCGCGATCAGACCGCGGCCGTGGGCTTGGCTTCTTTCGAGGCCTCGCGGACGTCGGCGGGGACGACGGAGTTGGTCGAGGAGTCCCAATCGGCGTTGACGTTGTTGCTGTCGACCTTCTGCTTCTGGGCGCGCCACCAGATGTAGAAGGACAGCGCGCACAGGATGACGAATATCAGGCCGTCGCCTGCCAGGTCCGAACCGGTCAGGGACTCGACTCCGTGCGAGAGCCAGAACGCCAGCGCGCCCATGAGTGCGGCGGCGGGCAGGGTGACCAGCCAGGCGACCGCCATGCGGCCGGCCACTGCCCAGCGCACCTCGGCGCCCGGCTTGCCGACGCCGCTGCCCAGGATCGAACCGGTCGCCACGTGGGTGGTCGACAGGGCCATGCCCGCGGCGCTGGAGCTGAGGATGATCGCGGCCGATGACGCCTCGGCGGCAAGGCCCTGCGGAGACTCGATTTCGACCAGTCCCTTCCCGAGGGTGCGGATTACCCGCCAGCCACCGATGTAGGTGCCAAGGCCGATGGCGAGCGCACAGCTGAAGATGATCCAAAACGGCAGGCCGTCCTTCTTCACGTCGCCGGTCAGGTGGCCCGTCGTGATGAGGGCAAGCGCGATGACGCCCATCGTCTTCTGCGCGTCGTTGGTGCCATGCGAGAGCGCCACGAGCGACGCTGTCGCGATCTGGCCCCAGCGGAAGCCTTCCTCACGCCGCTTCGCCATGACACTGCGGGTGATGCGGTAGACCAGCCAGGTTCCGCAGGCCGCGACGAGGCAGGCGATCACGGGCGCAGCGACGGCCGGGACGATCACCTTCGAGGTGACGCCGCTCCAGTTCACGCCTGCGGTGCCGAGCGCGGCGAGGCCGGCGCCGATCAGGCCACCGAACAGCGCGTGCGACGAACTCGACGGAATGCCGAACAGCCAGGTGAGCAGGTTCCAAAGGATGCCGCCGATCAGTCCGGCGAAGATGATCGTCAAGCCCGTCGATGGTGTGATCGACGGGATGAGGTGGCCCGTCTTGCTGTCCTGCACCTTCAGCACCGACGTGGTCACCGTGACGGCGACCTCAACCGAGAGGAAGGCGCCGACCAGGTTCAGGACCCCGGCCAGCAGCACAGCGGTCTTTGGCTTGAGGGCACCGGTGGCGATCGACGTCGCCATGGCATTGCCGGTGTCGTGGAATCCGTTGGTGAAGTCGAAGGCCAGTGCCGTCGCGATCAGCAGCACCAGGATGATCATCTCTGCGCTCATGGGTGCTAATTCTGGGGCCACAGCGAGAAATTTGACCAGCGGCGAGCGACTCAAAAAAACGCTCTGACCTGGCTCTTTGCCCAACCCGAGGATGTGTTCATCTACTGTTCACCCGGCGGTCTGAAAGCGTTGGTCTGCGCCGTCGACAGGGCGGAGCACTACCATCGACCCGTCAAGGGAACCGAGGCCGCCTGGCCCTCCGTGGGGAGCTGACACTGTGACCAAGTTTCTCGCCAAGATCGTCGCGTGGATCACCTCCGGCTATCCCGAAGGGGTGCCGGGACCCGATCGAGTTCCGCTGTTCGCGCTCCTCAGCAGGCGACTGACAGACGACGAGGTCAGGGCCGTCGTGAAGGAACTGACCAACCGCGGCGAGTTCGACGCGGTCGACATCGGCGTGCTGATCACCCAGATCACCGACGAATTGCCCGCGCCCGAAGACCTTGAGCGAGTGCGAAACCGCCTGGCCGCCAAGGGATGGCCGCTCGACGACCCGCGCGACGCCGAGGAGACGGAATAGCCGTCCTGCGCCCACTCGCCGTCCCGTCAGGCACGTCAGCACTGTCGCTGCTGCCGCTGTTAGCGGATGCGCTGGGTGGAGACGGGGCGGTGCTACCGGTGCCAGCCCACGACGCGCGCCAAATTTCGCTTCTGACAGCGTCGTTGCGCGCAGGCGAGCCGATCGACGACGACATCGCGGTCGTGGTTTCCACGTCGGGGACCACTGGTGTGCCCAAGGGCGCGATGCTCACCGCGTCGGCGTTGACGGCCAGCGCCGAAGCCACGCACCGCCGGCTGGGCGGCCCCGGGCGGTGGCTGCTTGCGCTGCCCGCCTACCACATCGCCGGGCTGCAGGTGCTGGTGCGCAGCGTTGTCGCGGGTACGACGCCGGTCGCGGTGTCTGCCGGGTTCGACGGGGCCGAATTAGCTTCCGCTGTAACGTCACTGGGGTCGGGCCGGCGGTATGCGTCGTTGGTGGCGGCGCAGCTGGAAAAGGCTCTGCGGGATCCGGCGGCCGCAGCGGCGCTCGCATCGCTGGACGCGGTGCTGATCGGTGGCGGGCCGATGCCCCAAGGGGTCGCCGAAAGAGCTTCGGCAGCGCGGATTTCGGTGGTGCGGACGTACGGGATGAGCGAGACGGCCGGCGGCTGCGTATACGACGGTGTTCCGCTGGACGGAGTGCGGGTGCGGGTCGAAAGGTCGGCGACATCACACGACGGAGCCGAAAGGTCGGCGACATCACACGACGGAGCCGAAAGGTCGGCGACATCAAACGACGGCCGGGTGGTGCTCGGCGGCGCGACGCTGGCGAAGGGTTACCGCAACGCGGTGCAGCCGGATCCGTTCGCGGAGCCGGGCTGGTTTCGCACCGACGATATTGGCGCCGTTGATGATTCGGGCGTGTTGCGGGTGCTGGGCCGAGTCGACGATGCGATCAGCACGGGCGGGTTGACGGTGTTGCCGCAACTGGTCGAGGCGGCGTTGGCCCGGCATCCAGCGGTCGCGGATTGCGCGGTGTTCGGCGTCGCGGATGAACGGCTGGGCCAGCGTGTGGTCGCGGCGATCGTGGTGGCGACGGCGTGTACCGCACCCACGCTGGCCGAGCTGCGCGCGCACGTCGCTTCAACGTTCCCATCGACTGCCGCGCCGCGAGAGGTTCATATCGTCGACGAGCTGCCCCGTCGCGGCATCGGGAAGGTGGACAGGCGCGAACTCGCCGCGCGATTCGGTTAGCGGGGCGGCTTCAGCGGGTCGTGGCCGATGGTCATCAGCCGGTGCCGCCAGTTCTCCTGACCGGCGGTCGGCTCCAGGTCGTCACGGCGCTCAGCGTGGATCCGGTCGACGACCTTGCGCATGACACGCTCGTCCTCGTCGGTGAGATCCACCCGCCGCTTCTGCCTCGACATGGTGTGCCATGGCAGTACCTCCTGACGCTCGGCTACCCACCGTTCCGGTCGACCACTCACCGCCAATCTCCACCGGATCTCCACACCTTCTCCAAGTTTCGAAACTGCTGGCCAGACAGCATTTACGGCAACAGCAGATCGCCGATCCGCAGAAAGGCTTGGAAATGAAGAACTTCGTCATCACCCCATTGGCAGCAGTGGCGCTCGGGGCTGCGGCCCTGGGTCTTGCGGGGGCGGCCGCGGCGTTCCCGAACGCCGGGACGGCCGCCGACGTCGTCGACAGCCTCAAAGCCGAGGGCTACAACGTGCAGGTCAACGGGCTCGTCCAGGTACCGCTGAAGCTCTGCACCGCGACGGATGTCCACCCCATTCTCAATGAAACGGACACGCTGCAGGAGAGGCAGCACACCCAGGTCTTCGTCGACGTGTCGTGCCCCTCCCACGACTGAGACCTCAGCGGCCAGCTGGCGCAGTTGCTAGCATCCGGGCGTGATCCGCGCACTCGCTCTGGCCGCCTGCACAGTTGCCCTGTTCGGCGGGCCCGCCATCGCATCGGCGGACCCCGCCGAGGAGGGCGATGCCGATTTCGCCATCGGAAAGTGCTTCGACCCGAGCCAGCCTCCGCTGCAGCGGCCAAACTCATTCGCGTACAACTGTGACACCACCGGCGTCATGGAAGACATGGCGTGGAGTTCGTGGGGGGCCGACGGCGCACGCGGCACGGGCACGGACAGCTCCGTCGAGTGCAACCCCAACTGCGCGGAAGGTAACCGCCTGTTCAACCCCATCGTCGTGCACGCGTGGAACGCTTCAGCGCCAACAAGTCCCGCGTGCCCGCGGGGCGTTAAGTTCTACTCCGACTTGACGATCGCCTATCCCCGCGGCGTCCCGCCCTGGATTCAGCCGGGCACAACCTGGTCTCCCGGAACGGATTTCGTCACCGTCGACGGCATGCCTGCGGTTCACTTCTCAGGATTGACGCCGACCTGCGCCCCTCTGAGCTAGCGCGTGACGGTCACCGGCCAGACGTTCCAGATGTCGTCGCAGTACTCCGTGATGGCCCGGTCCGACGAGAACTTGCCACTGCGAGCGGTGTTCAGGATCGACATCCGCGTCCACGCCGCGGTGTCCTGCCATGCCGCACTCACCTGCTGCTGGCAGGACACGTA
>DASQCE010000606.1:0-3363 GCA_035634855.1 Mycobacterium sp. | reverse complement strand
TCCAGTTCCAGCGCGGTGGAGAGGTCGTAGACCTCGGCCAGGCTCAGGTCCTCGGGCCCGATGCCGGCCTCGGCGTAGGCGGCGTCGAGGATCTGGTCCTTGAACACCCGATCCGGCGCGGCCACCACCGCGGTGGAATCTGTTGCGATATCGGGCAATTCGGGTAGATGCTGCGGGTACTTGGGCGTCACCGTGGATACTGCCCGCACCGACGGTACGCCGTCGAGCGAACCCAGGTGCTTCTTCGTGAACTCGGCGCTGGCCACGATCAACGCCGCGGCCCCGTCTGACGTCGCGCAGATATCAAGCAGCCGAAGCGGATCGGAGACCACCGGGCTCGCCAGCACGTCCTCGACCGATGTCTCCTTGCGGTAGCGGGCGTTCGGGTTCTCCAAGCCATGCTTGGCGTTCTTGACCTTGACGGCTGCGAAGTCTTCGACTGTCGCGCCGTAGAGATCCATCCGGCGGCGGGCCAGGAGCGCGAAATACACGGTGTTGGTCGCGCCGATCAGGTGGAAACGCTGCCAGTCGGGGTCGTTGCGTCGTTCGCCGCCGACCGGAGCGAAGAACCCCTTCGGCGTCGTGTCGGCGCCGATGACGAGCGCGACGTCGCAGAACCCCGCCAGGATCTGCGCGCGGGCGCTCTGTAGCGCTTGAGACCCACTGGCGCACGCCGCATACGACGACGACACCGGCACGCCGTTCCAGCCAAGCTTCTGGGCGAACGTCGAGCCCGCGACGAATCCCGGATAGCCGTTGCGGATGGTGTCGGCGCCGGCGACCAGCTGGATCTGGCGCCAGTCCAAGCAGGCTTCGGAAAGAGCGGCGCGCGCAGCGGCCACCCCATATTCGGTGAAGTCGTTGCCCCACTTGCCCCACGGGTGCATTCCCGCGCCGAGGATGTAGAGAGGCTCGGGGCTGGAAGTCGCCGCCGCGGCGGCACCGGTGCTCATCAGGCGATTCTCCATGCGTGGACGACGCGCTCGACGCCGTCGTCGTCGACGAACAGCGGCATGGTGGTCAGTTCCATCTCCATGCCGACCTTCAGATCGGCCGCCAGTGTGCCCTCGACTACCTTGCCCAGCACGATCAGGCCCTCGTCGGCCAGTCGCACGGCGGCAACGGCGAACGGCTCGAACGGATCCGGCGACGGATACGGTGGCGGCGGGGCGTAGCGGTTTTCGGTGTAGCTCCACAACACCCCGCGTCGCGACAGCGGCACCTGGGCCAGCTCATCGCCGTCGCAAGCCGGGTTGGGGCAGTTGTTGGCCCGCGGCGGAAACACATACGTCCCGCAGTGATGACACTTGCCGCCGATCAGGTAGGCCTCACCAGACCCATCGGTGGCGAACCAGCCGTCGATCGCAGGTTGTGTGGATGCAGACACGCCGGTCAGCGTACCGACTCCGGCGGAGAAACTGAAACGTGTTTCAGTTTCTGTCCGTGAAGTTGGGATCGGTAGCGAACCGGTCCGCGTGAACTTGTGCGGGAGTAGCGTCCCCGGCAACACCGCCCGGGACCGGACAAGAAACGGAGACCTCCGATGGGACTGTTCGACAAGGCAAAGAAAGCAGCAGCTCAGGCACAGCAGGCTTTTGCCCAGCAGGCCGGACAACAGCAGGGCGACGGGATGGTGCACGTGCAGGGCGCCGGACCGATCGACCCCGCAACGTTGGGCGGGCCGTCAACGCGCTCGGTGGCGGCGAGCGACCCGATCTGGCAGCCCATCAACGGCATCTCGCTGCAGGACTACGCCGAGCTCGCCCGTGACGCACAGGCCCGCGGCGTCACCGATGAGGCCGGCATGGTCGCCATCGCGCAGGAGAAGGGGTGGAACCCTTCAGACACCAAAGCGGCGCTCGACGGCTGGGTGCAGCGAATGGGCCAGTCGATGGCCGTCGGGCAGCAGTTCCGCAAGTTCCTCGGCTACTGACGGGAACCATCAGATGCCCAACCCATTCAAGGACTGGGCGCGGATGTACGGCGCCAACAAGCAGTACCTCCAGTCGCAGGGTCGCCCGTCGTCGTTCCTCGGCCAGATCGGCGACATCCCCAACCGGATTCACGAGGCGGCCGACGCCAGCGAGATCGGCCTGAAGATGATGCGGCATTCGCAGTTGACGAATGGCGCAGGCCTCCCCGCCACCGTCACAATCGACGGCGTCTGGCAGGTCGGGTCCTACCTGAATATGTCGCTCGTATTGCGGGTCCAGGGCCGGGTTCAATGTGACGGCCCTGGGCCTTCGGAGCCCTACGGCTCCGTATTCGATGAGGTCGTGGCGCAGATGCATATTGCGCGGATGCAGCCGGGCGCGACGATCGCGGTGTTCGTCGACCCGCAGAACCCGGTCGACATGGCGATCGACTGGATTCGCACCGGTCAACTTTGCCCGCCGCCGCCCGGTTCCACACCGGGGCCGGGCGAGCCGGGGGCGCGCCCTGGCTAGTGGCGCGCGACGTCGAGCAGGATGCGCAGCAGGTCGTCAGGGTTGTCCCGCATCAGGTTGTGCGCGCCGTCGAGTTCGTGGATGTTCCAGTTCTCGTCGTCCCGGACCCGTTCGTAAGACGGGCGTAGCGGTGAATCGCCAGGCCATTTCAGCGCATAGACGAACTCGCGGCGATGGAACCTGTTCAGGTCACCGGTCAGCCTGATTCGTTGAAGAAACGAGGGCAGGGGATGGGCTGTCGCGCGCGAGTCGAAGAATGGCATCGGTCGGACGCCGTAGCCGGTGTCGTCCACGTCGAGGTACCACTGCCGCTCTTCGTCATTGACCAAGTCCCAGCAGGATTCGCCGTCAGTTGGCACCAGCGCATCGAGATAGACCAGCGAATCCACTTGCTGCGGAACACGATCCGCGACCGCGGTGATCACCATGCCGCCATAGCTGTGCCCGACGAGCACCGCGCCCGTGACGCCGTGCACGGCCAGTTCGGCGAGCACGTCGGCGACGTGTGTCTCGAGGTTGACCCCGGCGTGCAGCAGGTGCGCGCGCTCGGCGATACCGGTCAGCGTGATGGCCAGCACCCGGTGCCCGCGGGACCGCAGCTCGTCGGCGAGATCGTCGAAGCACCACGCGCCGTGACAGGCACCGGGTATCAGGACGTAGGTCGTCATGCCCGCACCTTGTCGGCTGGGGGCACTCCCCCTCGCCGAGCTGGGGGTACCCCCACCCGCTTGCGGGGGAGGGTGTCCTGGCGGTACTTGCCGGTCACCCGGGCCAGGTCCGCCGGCCGCTGGGTGGCGCCGGTGACGTGCATCTCCCGGTTGGCGGCCACCACGCCCGCAGTCTCTCGACGACGGACGTCCTCGTAGGACCGCAACCCGCCGTCGAAGTCACGCGCCAGCTCGTTGGCGAGCATCCG
>DASQCE010000605.1:0-3165 GCA_035634855.1 Mycobacterium sp. | reverse complement strand
TCCAGTTCCTCTGCCAATTGGGATACGAGGGCTTGGTCGTTCTCGCGGCTTACCACCATAGAGGATGCCCCGCGGTCGCTGATCGGGCGTGGGACCGCCACAATGTGTCCCATGACCGGGTCACCGACTGACGCCGACAAGCCGCGCCGTGTTCTCGTCGCCGAAGACGAAGCGCTCATCCGGCTGGACTTGGCCGAGATGCTGCGCGAAGAAGGCTACGAGGTCGTCGGCGAGGCCGGCGACGGGCAGGAGGCCGTCGACCTGGCCGAGAGTCTCAAGCCCGACCTGGTGATCATGGACGTCAAGATGCCTCGTCGCGACGGCATCGATGCCGCATCGGAGATCGCCAGCAAGCGCATCGCCCCGATTGTCATCCTCACCGCGTTCAGCCAGCGCGACCTGGTGGAGCGGGCCCGCGACGCGGGTGCCATGGCGTATCTGGTCAAGCCGTTCAACATCACCGACCTCATTCCGGCGATCGAGGTGGCGGTGAGCCGGTTCAGCGAGATCGCCGCGCTGGAAAATGAAGTCGCCACGCTGTCGGACCGGTTGGAGACCCGCAAGCTGGTCGAGCGCGCCAAGGGTTTGCTGCAATCCAAGCAGGGGATGACCGAGCCCGAGGCGTTCAAGTGGATCCAGCGCGCCGCGATGGATCGCCGGACCACGATGAAACGGGTCGCCGAGGTGGTGCTGGAAACGCTCGATGCGCCGGAGAAAGCGTAAATACTGCGTTTCCGACGCGCCTTTGACAGAGATTTGGCAGCCGGTCGGCGTTGCGCGTGTTCCAACATGACGCGAGACGGCCCCCCGTTGGCTATGGTCTTCCCGAAGCATCGCCGCCCCGACCGACCTGGGCTGGTGCGTCGATGCCGATGAAAACATTGACCCGGAGGTGAAGCGTGCGCGGTCGCGTGGCACGGAATGCATTTGCTCTCGGTAGTGCCGGATTGGTTGTGCTCGGCATTGCCGCCTGCAACCAGTCCAAGCCGGAAGCGGAGTCGTCGCAGACCCCGCTGAAGATCGTCGAGCAGGTGCAGATCGACGAGAACGGCAAGGAAGTCAAGACCGCCGAGGGTGCCGCGCCTGCCGACCCCGCCGGGGATGGCAAGGCGACCTGCCCGCCGGTGTCGATCGCGATGGCGGGCGCTCTCAACGGGCCCGACGCCGCGCTGGGCATCAACATCAAGAACGGCGTGCAAATGGCCATCGACAAGCACAACGCCGCCAACCCCGGCTGCCAGGTGCAGTTGAAGCCGTTCGACACCGAGGGCGATCCGCAGAAGGCCACCGCGATCGCGCCGCAGATCGTGGACGACCAGTACACCATCGGCCTGGTCGGCCCGGCGTTCTCCGGTGAGACGAAGGCCACCGGGACCGTGTTCGACCAGGCGGGTCTTGTCGCCACCACCGCGTCGGCCACCAACCCCACGCTTAGCCAGAACGGCTGGAAGACGTTCTTCCGTGGCCTGGCCAACGATGCCGTGCAGGGCCCGGCGGTCGCCAACTACATGAAGAACACGCTCGGCTACAAGAAGGTCTGCGTCATCGACGACAGCACCGACTACGGCCTCGGCCTGGCCTCCGCGATCCGCGAGACCCTCGGCCCCGTCGCCGACTCGGCGTGCAACATCTCGGTGAAGAAGGGCGACAAGGACTTCTCCGCCGCGGTGACTCAGGTCAAGGGCGCCAGCCCCGACGCGGTGTTCTACGGCGGCTACTACTCGGAGGCGGCGCCGCTTGTCCAGCAGCTCAAGGATGGCGGCGTGACCGCGCAGTTCATCAGCGCCGACGGCACGAAGGATCCCGAGTTCGTCAAGCAGGCCGGTGAAGCATCCAAGGACGCCATTCTGTCCTGCCCGTGCGGTCCGGCCACCGGGGCGTTCGCCGACGAGTACACGAAGAAGTTCAACACCGCCCCCGGCACGTACAGCACCGAGGGCTATGACCTGGGCACGATCCTGCTCAAGGGCATCGACTCCGGCGCCATCACGCGGCCCGCGCTGCTGGACTTCGTGAAGAACTACAAGGGTCAGGGGACGGCCCGTGAGTACCAGTGGACTCCCACCGGTGAGCTCACCACCAACCTGATCTGGATCTTCAAGGTTCAGTAGTCGCTGAAGCGAGGCGCGTCCGAGACCGATTGGCTCGGGCGCGTTTTCGCCCGAGTAACCGGCGAGGAGCCGCCAGCGGATGATTCACGAGTGCGTCGACCAGTACGCCTGCCTGGCCGCCAACATCAACTTCAACCTAGAAGGCCTGCGAATCGGCTTCTGGCAGTTGACGATCGACGGACTTGCCTGGGGCGCGATCTATGCGTTGGTGGCAGTCGGCTACACGCTGGTGTACGGCGTGCTGCGGCTGATCAACTTCGCCCACTCCGAGATCTTCATGCTGGGCATGTTCGGCGCGTACTTTGCGCTCGACATCGTCCTTGGCTTCGCCCCCAGCGGCAATGCCTATAACAAGGGCATCGCGCTCACGGTGTTGTACCTGGGCATCGCGATGCTGTTCGCGATGCTGGTGTCGGGATCGGCCGCGGTCGGACTGGAGTTCATCGCGTATCGGCCGCTGAGAAGACGCAACGCCCGCTCTCTGTCCTTCCTGATCACCGCGATCGGTATGTCGTTCGTGTTGCAGGAGTTCGTGCACTTCGTTCTGCCCAAGCTGCTCAAGGGCTATGGCGGCAGCAACGCCCAACAACCCATCATCCTGGTTCAGCCCAAGACGCAGTTCACGGTTTTCGGCGCGACGGTCTCCAACATCACCATCGTAATCATCGTCGCGGCGACTATCTTCGCAGTGCTCACGGACTACGCGATCAACCGGACGAAGTTCGGGCGCGGCATCCGGGCGGTCGCGCAGGATTCGACCACCGCGACGCTGATGGGTGTGTCGCGCGAACGCATCATCATGACGACGTTCCTCATCGGCGGGCTGCTCGCCGGCGCCGCCGCGCTGCTCTACACCCTGAAGGTCCCGCAGGGCATCATCTACTCAGGCGGATTCCTGTTGGGCATCAAGGCGTTCTCGGCGGCGGTGCTCGGCGGTATCGGCAACCTGCGCGGCGCTCTGCTGGGCGGTCTGCTGCTGGGCATCATGGAGAACTACGGCCAGGCCGTGTTCGGCACCCAATGGCGCGACGTGGTGGCCTTCGTGCTGCTGGTT
>DASQCE010000604.1:0-11764 GCA_035634855.1 Mycobacterium sp. | reverse complement strand
GAAATCGCGCCTGGTGTAGAGGTTTCGGTGCTCGAGCAGAACCTCCACTCCGCCCGCACCGAGGAGCGCTGGGCCGACGGCGAACGCGTCCGGATCGGCTGGCATGCCAAGCACAGCCTCGCCCCGCTGACCTGAATCAGGAGCTTTCGCAATGACTTACGACCTCGTCGTCGTCGGGGCCGGGCTGGCAGGCCTGTCCGCCGCGCGCGACCTCGTGCGCGGTGGAGCCGACGTCCTGGTTCTAGAGGCCCGCAATCGAGTCGGCGGACGCGTCGAACAGGTGACGCTCGACGACGGCCGAATCGTCCAGCTCGGCGGCGAGGTGATCGGCGACTCGCACACCGCGTATCAGGGGTTGGTCGCCGAACTCGGCCTCACCCTGATCCCGAGCTACGTGGCCGAACCCGGCGAGCTGACCTACGTGCTGCACGAGGGCGCGTTCGTCGGTGATACGCCGACATGGTTCTCGACGACCGACCACCGCAGCATGGAACAGGTCGAACGGGAATTCGCCGCGCTCGCGGCGACCGTCGACCCCGACGACCCGTGGTCACACCCGGATGCGGTCGCGCTCGACGACATGTCGGTGACGGGCTGGCTGGGGGCCATCGGTGCCACCCCCAACGTGCGACGCGCGCTGGAGGCAGGTCAACTGGGTCTGTCCTCGGGCTCGTTCGAGCGCACGTCGCTGCTCGCGCTGCTGCGCAAGTGCGCCAGCACTTCGAGCAAGGGCCTGTACTCCTACGACGAGTGGGAGAACCTCCGCGTCGCCGAGGGATCGGCGACCGTGGCGCGGCGCATGGCCGCCGAACTCGACGGCCGCATCCGGCTGGGTTCGCCCGTGCGCGCGGTCAAGGCCGCGCCCGGCGGCTGCACGGTCCGGTTGGAGTCCGGGGAGATCGTCGCGGCGGACGCGATTGTCAGCGCGCTGCCCGCGGGGCCGCTGCGTGACATCACCGTCGACGGTGTCTCCGACGCGCGCCTCGAGTCGCTGCATCGGCAGCGCCACGCCCTGGCTGCGAAATTCGTTGCGGCGTATGACCGTCCGTTCTGGCGCGACCGCGGGCAGAACGGGCTGACCGAATCCGAGGGCATCCTCGGGTCGTCCTGGCCGCAGAACGAGGGCGTGCTCTCCTGCCTCGTCGCGCCCGAACGGTTCGCCGCCTACCTGTCCACGTCGGCGCGACACCGCAGACAGGAGGCGCTCGCCGAGCTCGGCGACTGGTTCGGACCCGAGGCCCGCAACCCGTTGGCGACCTTCGAACGGCTGTGGGGAACCGACCAATGGACCCAGGGTTACGTCACGCAGTGGCGGCCCGGCGACGTGCATCGGGTGGGGCCGCTGCACGGCACCCACGAGCCGCCCTTCTATGTATGCGGCTCCGATCAATGGGTGGCCGGCTACATGGAAGGCGCGGTGCGCACCGGACGTGCTGCGGCACGGGAAGCGCTGGTGCGGGGATGACCGAGATCGAGGTGCTCGACCCGGCGACAGTGCGGCCCATCGCGGCGGTCGAGGACATGGACGAAACCACCGTCGACGCGGCCGTCAGGCGTGCGCGAGCCGCCTTCGACAACGGCGGCGGATGGTGGCCCGGCACACCGGACGAGGAACGCGGTCGGGTGCTCGCCCGCGCCGCGGAGCTGGTGCGCGCACAAGCGGACCGACTCGCCCGGCTCGAGTCGCTCGACGTCGGCAAGCCGATCGCCGAAGCGCAGGGTGATGTCGACGAAGCGGCGCGGATTCTCGAGTACTACGCCGGCTGGCCCACCAAGGCGGCGGGCGACAGTTACGCGGATCTCGGCCGCGCGCTGCGCGCGGCACGCGTGATCAGAGCGGGCGTTGTCTGGATCAACGACTCACAGATCGCGCCGGTGCAGGCCACCTGGGGCGGGTTCAAACAGTCCGGTATCGGCCGCGAACTCGGTCCTCGTGGGTTGGAGGACTATGTGGAGGCCAAGCACATCTACCTCAACCATGCGTGAGCGCCCTGCCCGGTTGCGGGTCGGCGCCGGCGTGGTGCGCCTGTGACGCAAGAGCGGTCGATTCCTGCCAACCGCCGATCAATTTCTGCCATCGGAATTAATACGTTGACCAGCCTGTTTAGGCTTTTAGACGGGCTGAGAAGGCCCCCAGACAGACACAGAAGAAGGCACCAGAATGAAGAAGTTCGGATTTGCCACCGTCGTCGCCAGCGGACTGGCCGCTGCGGTCCTCGGCTTCGCCGGACCGGCCCAGGCCGATTCGATTCACCACGACTGGGTCCACGACATCCAGCAGCAGGTCAGCGTGCCGCAGGTCGACAACAGCGTTCAGCAGAGTCGCTGACGAATTCACCACAAGAGGGGCGCCCAAATCGGGTGCCCCTCTTCTCGTTCTCAGCCTCGGACGATCACCGTGATGTAGCCGATCGGAATGCCGGTGCGCGCGGCGATGTACTTGCGCGCCACGATCTCGACCGCTGCCCGCCGGCTCGCACGCGCCACGCCGCCGATCTCCGGAACTCGGATCACCCAGCCCCTGACATCGGGACTCACCTCGATCTCGAAGCACTGACCGACGGTCAGGCCGGGCACTCGGCGAACCGGACGGCGGCTGCGGAATGGGTCTGCGGATACGGACCTGGAGGCGGAGTGCGTTGGCATCGGTTTCTCCTGGACGACGACGAACCGCGCGCAAGCGTACTGGCCGAGTGGCCCTACCACCTAATCTGTGAGTACCGGCGAGCGGGGTACAGCGATGTTCCCTCGAGTGAGGCCGTCCGACGGACTCGGTATGGTCGAGAGGTTGTCACTGAAGAAGGGGTCAGCGCGACCGGGGTGACGTTACGTGAAGGACGTGATGACCGATGCGCGCGCCGCATTACCCGCATGACACCCCAGCGCTCAGCCGTGCGACAGGGGGTCCTCGCCTGTCGGTGCTCCTGGTGGAGGACGATCGAGCCGACGCATTGTTGGTGGAAGAGCTGATCGCCGACGCCAATGTCGATGTCGATTTCGCTTGGACGCCTTCGATTTCCGATGCTCAAGGCGCAATGGCACACAACCGTCCGGACTGCGTGCTATTGGACCTGAATCTGCCCGACGCCAGCGGGATCGGTGCTCTCGAGCGGATCAGCAAGAGCGACCCCAGCATTCCGATCGTGGTGTTGACCGGGCTGAACGACGAGCACTTCGGGGTATCCGCGGTGGCCTCCGGCGCGCAGGACTACCTCGTCAAAGGCCGGGTGGAACCCGAAACCCTCCGGCGCTCTCTGCTTTACGCGATCGAGCGCAAGCGGGCCGAGCTGACCGCCGTCGAATTGCAGGCCAGCCGAATCCGGGCGGGCGAGAATGCCCGGCTCGAGCGTGGCCTGCAGCCCTCGCCGCTCCTGCTCGACGACCCGGGCGTCGACGTCATCACCCGGTACCGGGCGAGCCGCGCATATGCCCTGTTGGGCGCAGATTTCTACGACGTCGTGCAAACGCCGGACAGGACTGTACACGTCATGATCGGTGACGTTGCCGGACACGGGCCCGACGAGGCCGCCCTCGGTGTGGCACTGCGCATCGGCTGGCGCGCGCTCACCTTCGCCGGACTCCGCGGAAACGAGCGCATGCACCAGCTCGAGCGGATCCTGTTCGCTGAGCGCCCGGCGAAGGGAATCTTCGCAACCCTCTTGAGCTTGGCATTCGCTCCCGACAGCCTGCGGTTCACCGCCGTCCGGGCGGGACACCCAGGCGTTTTGGTGCACGGGAACAACGACGTGCAATGGCTTGAACCGCCTGCAGGCCCCGCCCTCGGTCTTGGCGCCCATGAGTGGCCGGTCAGCGAACTCGAGCTGCCCGAAGGCCATGGCCTGCTTCTGCTCACCGACGGCCTCTTCGAGGGCCACTCCGGGCGCGGAAACGAACGACTGGGCGAGGATGGACTGCTCGAATTGGCACGTTCGCTCGCCGGGCTGCCCGGCAGCGCGTTTGTCGACGAGCTCATCGGTGAAGTGGAGGCGCGGGCACGCACGCACGGCGGCCACACCGACGACATCGCGGTCGTGCGTGTCGAGCGGACGAACCCATGACCGCTCCCCGCGGGGGCCGCGGCCTCACCGTGCGGGGATGGCAGAACCTTGTGCTGTCTGTCATGGGGGTGTTGGTGCTTACCGGAGCGATCGCCGGTGCCATCCTGCTGAACCGCACCGATGCCGTCTCCAGCGAGTTGATCGACGACATTCAGCCGACCCGGGTGGCGGCCTATCAGTTGCAGGCAGCGCTGCGGGATCAGGAGACGGCGCTGCGGGGTTACGCGATCGCGGCCGACCGACAATTCCTCGAGCCGTACTTCGACGGGCAACGCGCCGAACGATCCGCGGCCGACGAAATCCGCAGTCGTGTGGGCTACCGCCGTGACGCAATCGATGACCTGGACGCGATCGAACGAGCAGCTGCCAGCTGGCGGGTGACATACGCCGACCCGCTGATCGCCGGCGTCACGCCGGGGGCCCCGGCAGTGGTGGATAATGCGACCGCCGAGCGTGGCAAGGCCGAATTCGACCGTCTGCGAGGGCTATTCGATGTGCAGAACGAGCACCTGTCAGCGGCGCGGCAAGCCGGCGTCGACGAACTGCACAGCGTGCGCGCCTGGCGCGACAGGGTGCTGGCCGGGCTGATCGTCGCGTTCTTCGCCATGGCGATTCTGCTCGCGGTACTCGTGCGAAGCGCGGTCAGCCGTCCGTTGGCGGCCTTGGCCGCCGCGTGCAGACGGATCACCGAGGGCAACTTCACAGAACGCATTATTCCGAGCGGCCCCAAGGACATTCGGGGTATCGCGCTCGACGTCGAGAACATGCGACAGCGCATCGTCGATGAACTCCAGGCGACGCGCTCAGCGCAAGCAAGTCTCGATGAGCAGGCCGCCGAACTGCGCCGGTCCAATGCCGAACTGGAGCAGTTCGCGTACGTCGCATCCCACGATCTGCAGGAACCGTTGCGAAAGGTCGCCTCGTTCTGTCAGCTGCTCGAGAAGCGGTACGGCGACAAACTCGATGAGCGCGGCACCGAGTACATCGGCTTCGCAGTCGACGGCGCCAAACGCATGCAGGTTCTGATCAACGATCTCCTCACGTTCTCCCGGGTCGGACGCCTCAACGCCACGACGACCGAGGTAGACCTGGACGCCGCGCTGGACACCGCCCTGGCCAACCTTTCCACTGGGATCGACGAGTCGGGCGCGGAGGTCATCAGGCCGGAGGCGGGGCTTCCGCGCGTCAATGGAGACCCCACGCTGCTGGTAATGGTGTGGCAGAACCTGGTTGGCAACGCGGTGAAATTCCGCCGAGAAGGTGTCGCGCCGAGGATCGTCATCGAGTGCAACCAACGCGTCCGCGGTGATGAAGTGGACTGGATCTTCGCCGTGTCCGACAACGGCATCGGCATCCCGCAGGAGTTCGCCGACAAGGTTTTTGTCATCTTCCAGCGCCTGCACGGCCGTGATGTTTACGGCGGAACGGGTATTGGGTTGGCACTGTGCAAAAAGATCATCGAACACCATGGCGGAACCATCTGGATCGACACCTCGAACACCGAGGGAACGCGATTCCGCTTCACCTTGCCCACTGAATCAGCGGCCGAGCCGGACCCGGATCCGACGGCCCTTCTGGAAGGAGCGTCTGAATGACTTTAGAGAGCCGGGAAGACGGAGCAGGCCGAGTGATCGACGTGCTTCTGATCGAAGACGACCCGGGTGATGAGCTGATCACACGGGAAGCGTTCGAACACAACAAGATCAAGAACACTTTGCACGTTGCCCACGATGGCGAGGAGGGCCTTGACTTTCTCTACCGACGAGGCGCGTTCAAAGATGCTCGCCGGCCCGACCTGATCCTGCTCGATTTGAATCTGCCGAAGTACGACGGCCGACAGCTGCTCGAGAAGATCAAGTCCGATCCGGATCTGTGCCACATTCCGATCGTCGTGCTCACCACGTCGTCGGCGGAGGAGGACATTCTGCGCAGCTACAAGCTGCATGCCAACGCCTACGTGACCAAACCCGTCGACCTGGACCAGTTCATGAGCGCGGTGCGGCAGATCGACGAGTTCTTCGTTCAGGTGGTGCGACTGCCGCAGTTCTAGGCGCGGGCCCCGTCACAGGCTGTCGTCGGCGCCGCGACGTGCGCCCATTCCAGGCACACCCTGGTGCCCGCCTGCGACGAGTCGACGGTGGCCCGATCAGCGAGTGCCTCCATGAGCGGGATGCCACGTCCCCGCCTGAGTTCTTTCCTGGCGGGGTCGGCACTTCGCCATGCGCCTTCGTCCGTCACGGTGACAGTCAGGGTGGCCGCGCTCCCGTCGTAGTCGGCCTGCACGTGCATTGCGCCGGGGCGCTCGGCGGTCACATAGGCGAACTCCGCTGCGTTTGCCATCGCCTCGTTGACGGCAAGTACCACATCACTGGCCTTCGTCGTGTCGAGTGTGAAGTAGCGGCGCAACCAGTCCGAAAACTCCCTCCGGACGGTCGCGGCGCTCTCGGCATCGGCGACGACGTCCGTCCGCACGAACTGATTGCCACTGGAGGGCTTTTCGGAAGATGACATCTTGGTCAGTTGGCTACCCGGTCCGGTGCCCGTTTATGCCGTCAGCGCGGCAAGTGCTTCGTCCAGCGTGGCGTGCAGCCCGACGACTTCGGAAATTCCCACGAGCTTGAGTGGCCGGCTTGTCGCAGGCCCGTCGGCGACGACGGCGAATTGCACCGACGCCGGTAGCTCGTCACGCGCGACTACCAGGATGCCCATGCCGGCCGAGGCCAGGAAGTCGACGGCGCCCAGGTCGACGATCACCCCTTGCGGTGATTCCTCAGCCGCGGCGGCAATCGCCTCCTCCAGCTGTGGGGCGGTAATCATGTCGACCACGCCCACCACGGACAGCACCTCGATCGCGCCGATACGCTGCTGCTCGATTGTGCAGCTACTGGCTGGGGACTGGCTCGCCACAATTACCTCCGACGACGATTGGGACCGCTGTGGCTAGGTGTGCAGGGTCCAGCGGCTATCACGCGGTTCCCGGATCGACCGATTGCCAAACATCGAAGCATCATGCCTGAACGCGGGGTATCTCTGCCGCGATCCGGTTCAGCAAGGCGGGATAGCGGTCGGCCTCACGGTGCCTGCCCGGCTTGCCGCTGCTGATGAGGCCCGCGGAGAGCCCGCGTTCGGGGTCGGCCCAGACCGCGATGTCCACCAGTCCCGTGTGGCCGAAGGCGGCAGGCGCATTGCGCCCGAACGGCCCGAACCGCGTTGACCCGAGCATGTATCCAGTGCCCCAGCGCAGCGGCGCCAGTCCGGTCGCGAGATCCGGCCGCAGCCTCCGGCATTCCCTGGTCGCGGCGCGCAGCGTTTCGGGTGCCATGATGCGCACCCCGTCGAGCTCACCTCCGCGGCGGAGGATCTCTGCGAAGCGGGACAGCTCGTCGGCGGTCGAAACGGTGTTGGACGAAGGCACTACACCCGTGAGGAACTGAGGCGTGTTCGAGAACGGGATGATCTGGTGCATCGTGCCTCCGACGGCGGTGCGGAAAGCCGCAGCGATGGGCGCGGGCAACGGCCTCCCCGTCGGATGGCTCGGGGCGACCAGCGGGACGTCGGCTTCCGCGACGCCGTAGTTCGTCCACCGAAAACCGAGTGGGTCGAGGATTTCGGTGGCCAGAACGTCGCGAATATTCTTGCCGGTCGCGGCAGAAACGATCTCCCGCACCAGTGGGCCCCAGGTCAGCGCGTGGTAAATGTGCACCAGCCCCGGCCGATAGATCGGCTTCAGGTTGCCGAGCATCTCGCGCGCGTACTGGCTGTCGTCCATTCGCTTGAGGTCCGGCCGTGGCCCGGTGGCAAACGGCACACCCGCGCTGTGCGTCATCACATGGCGGATCGTGGTGCGGTCCTTGCCATGGCTGGTGTAGCTGGGCAGGTAGTCGCAGACCCGGTCGTCGAGGGAGAGGACGCCGCGTTCGACCAGCATGTGCACGACGGTCGTGGTGATCGCCTTGGCTGCGGAGTACACACAGAACGGCGTTTCCGTTGTGGCAGGGACCTTTTCGGCATCAGCCGGATCGTCGGGGCCGTTGCCCCAGCCGTGTCCGATCGCCCTGTTGAGCACGACCCTGCCGTTGTGCCGCAGGCACAGCTGGATCGCGGGATGCATGCCGGCCTGATACCAGTGCCGCGCGGCCCACCAGATCCGCTCGACGGCCGCGGAATCGATCGTGGAGTGGTCTTCGTCGCCGACGTCCGTTACGGCGTCGAGGTCGGCGGGGACGCGGATCCTGCCTTGAAGAGGTCCCAGACCGGTCATCCCGCCATCCGCCTCAGCGTCGCGGCCAAATGGTGTTGGAGCGGCCGACCGACGGCGCCCAATCGCAACGTGTAGGTCAGTTCGTCACCGTCGACCCGAATCGAACGGCTCAGTGCCGTCACCTCTTTGGCCGACGAGGTACGACCGATCGCCGTCGCGGTCAACTCCAATTCCAGCGTCGTTGCGGTGCTCGACAGGGTGCCTTCCTGGATTTCCGTGATGCCGGTCGGATGGGCCAACACGAGTTCGACACGCTCCGGCGACGGCACCCGCAGATATCCGGTCTCTGCGTGCAGCGGACGGCCGTCGTCGGTGGCCTTGGTCCGCTGGCCGTAGACCAGGAACGGTTTGCCGACGTGGCTGAAGGTGACTTCCTCGAGGTAGCCGAACGGTTCGATCGTCGGGTACTCGCCTGCGCCGCGACCCGACCAGGTGCCCAGCAGAGGCGCCAGCACAGCGACGCCGGGATGCAGATCGCCCACGTCCGTCACCCTACGGCGGCAACACGGAATAGCAGGCATGCGGTCGTCGGTTGCCGGTTGACATGACCGCCATCACATTCGACCCCCATACGTTGATCGTCGAGAGCCGGCTCGGCGTTCTAGCGACGATCAAGTCCAATGGCCTGCCGCAGCTTTCCCCGGTGACCCCCTTCTACGACCGGGAGGCAGGCGTCATCTACGTCTCAATGACCGAGGGCCGCGCCAAGACGGCGAACCTGCGCCGTGATCCCCGCGCCGCGCTCGAGGTCACCAGTTCCGATGGCTGGGCGTGGGCGACGGCCGAGGGGACCGCGCGCCTCACCGGGCCGGGAACCGATCCAAACGGTCCCGAGGTCGAAGCGCTCGTCGACTACTACCGCAGCGCCGCCGGTGAGCACCCCGACTGGGAGGAGTACCGCGCCGTGATGGTGTCCGATCGCAGGGTGCTGATGGCGTTGACGGTCGACCGCGTGTACGGCGAAAAGATCCGCTGACTGTCAGGGATTGGTGGGTGGTGGGGCAGTCCCGGGGTTACGGGCGATGATTGGCGCCAGTTGGGCCAGTTGGCCGAGCAGATCACCAGGGCCCTGGACCGGCACGGGGGCGTCGGTCAGCTGCCACGGCTGGCACTCGTTCGTCGTGAAGGCCGTATCGGTCGCCTCGATCTGAACGATCTGCGATTTCTTGGACAGCGCATTGTCGACGATGTTGCTTCCACTGACGCGCTTCCAATAGCACGCGCCGTCACCGACGGGGCCCGCCGAACTGTAGACGCCCGGCTGGATGTCCGTGCCGACGGCGTACGTGCCGTCAGCGTCGATCGTCGTCTTGGCCGCGGATGGTGATGCGGGCGCGGATGGGGATGCCGGCTCGGATGGTGATGCGGGCTCGGATGGGGGTGGTGTCGGCTCGGGATCTGCTTGAGCGGTCGCGGCGGACGCGGCCGAGCCGACGAGAACGATCGCCGCCGCCAACGCGGCCGTTCTTGTGGACACCATGGGCTCCAGAGTAGACGTTGAGTCCGGCTAACGAAAAACCCGCCGCCGCAGTGACGTGCAGCGGCGGGTCTTGCTGGCTGAACTAACCGGCCATGAACTCGGTGTAGGCCGAGGCCAGCTCCGGCGGCAGCACCGACACGTTGCACTGGCGCTGGGTGTCGCCAATCGGCGCGAGGATGCCCTTCAGGTCGTAGTACTCCTGCGGATTGGCGGTGAAGTAGCCGCGCAGCGTGCCTGCCGCCTGATCACGCGGCTGACTGAACGCCGCGCCGACGGCCTGGTTGGCGCCCGGGTGGGTGTTGAGATAGGCCCGCGCGGAGCCAAGCGTCGTGCTGACGGTGTTGGACACCCCGCCGGCCGTGCAGTCGGGTGCGGCCGCGGCATTGGGCGCGGCGATGGTCGCTGCTGCGACGCCCCCGAGCAGTGCGCCGGCAGCGACGCCGACAATGCGCGGGCGCGCAGTGATACCACTGAATTTCATGATCATCTGTTTCCTTCGAATTGCGATTCTGTCGCTGATTTCCCCGTCCCCAAAGCCAAGGTAGCGGAAAGGAAAATCGGGCGAATCACCACTGCGACCCGACCGAAGCCGCACCGTGAAGCGTTACCGCCCAGCAGCGTGATATCGCCCTCATTTACGGCCGATTTCGGTGAGTGATCGACAAGATCGGGCGGGAGATCTTGAAAACTCTCAGGATTTATCGAAAGCCCTTAGTTGATCGTGATATCGAAGATGATCGAATTGTTATCGAATTCGAGGTACCGTCCCTCGGTGACGTCGCCGCGCCGCCGTACCGAGTCATTCAGTGGGGCACCGGCGCAGTCGGCGCCGAGATGATCACCGCGATCCTCGATCTCGTCGGGGTCAAGGTGTACTCCCGTGCCAAGCACGGCTACGACGTCGGCACCCTCGTCGGGCGCGACCCGGTCGGCGTCCTCGCCACCGCCGACATCGCAGAGGCGCTGGCGATGCCCGCCGGTTGCGTGCTGCCGCTGGCGCTGTCCGGGATGAGCCGCACCATCGAGAAGATCACCCTGCAGGAACGGGCGGACTGGTCGATGTACGAGAGCACCGTGCATCACGTTCGACAACTGGCTTTCGGCCAGCCCGTCGAGCAGATCAACACGACGACGAACGACTTCCTGGCCTTCAACAGCTGGTTGTTCACCGAGCAGGTGTGGTACCGGCGGTGTGCGATGCCGCGCCCGGCTTCGCCACGCCGGCGTTGTTGTCCCTGGTTCGCAGCCACACCGGATTCGGCCACATCTAACCGACGGTTAGCGGACAGCGGGACCGGTAATCCCGGTGCCATGATCGGACGACTTCGCTCGGTGGTGGTCGACTGCAAGGATCCGAAGGGTCTGGCGGCGTTCTACTCCGGCGTGCTCGGCGGCACCGTCGACGTCGTGGACGAAACGTGGGTGGTGCTGACCGATCCGGATGGTCGCAGGCTCGCGTTCCAGTACTCGCCGCAGCACGCTCCACCGAGATTCCCCGACCCCAGCGGCTCGCAGCAGTTTCACCTCGACGTCGTCGTCGACGACGTCGACGAAGCCGAACGAAGGGTCCGTCAGCTCGGCGCAACCCGCGTCGACGAGGCCGTCGGCGAAGATCGGTTCAGGGTCTTTCGTGATCCGGCGGGTCACACCTTCTGTCTGGTGTGGGGAGTCGATCCGTAGCCCCGGCAGGCGGAAGGGCGAGCACGGACTCGTCCGCCGCCGTCCACTCGCCGCGGCGGTGAACTACGCCCGGTGGGACCAATCGGCACCATAGGTAGTCTCGTGGCCGTGCGGTTCGACCTGCTCACCCCCGGCATCGAAGTCGGTCTTGTCACCACCAACCTCGACGCGATGGTCGCGTTCTACGAGGGCTTCCTCGAATTGGAGTTCCAGGGCGAAGTCGAGTTCCCCGGCGGGTCGCAGCGGCGGTACTCGCTCGGCAGTGGCGTGGTGAAGCTCGTCACC
>DASQCE010000603.1:0-23838 GCA_035634855.1 Mycobacterium sp. | reverse complement strand
CGCAAGAGTCGAACACGTCAGATGAAGCCGAGGATTGCCCGTCGGTTCGTCTCACGGTGCAACCGCAAGAAAGGTAATCGATCCATGGCAAAAGTAGTCTGCGTGCTCTACGACGATCCCGTCGACGGGTTCCCCACCACGTACCCGCGTGATGGGCTTCCGCACCTCGACGGCTACCCGGACGGGCAGTCGCTGCCCACCCCGTCGGAGGTCGACTTCACGCCCGGCTCGCTGCTGGGCAGTGTCTCCGGCGAACTCGGCCTTCGGCGCTACCTCGAGGGCCTCGGCCACGAGTTGGTCGTGACATCGGACAAGGACGGCGAGAACTCGGTGTTCGACCAGCACCTGGCCGACGCGGAAATCGTCATCTCGCAGCCCTTCTGGCCCGCCTACCTCACCGAGGAACGGATCGCGCGCGCCCCCAAGCTGAAGCTCGCGGTGACGGCCGGAATCGGTTCGGACCATGTCGATCTGGATGCCGCGATCAAGCACGGCATCACAGTCGCAGAGGTCACGTTCTGCAACAGCATCAGCGTGGCCGAGCACGTCGTGATGATGATCCTGTCCCAGGTGCGCAACTACCTGCCGTCCTACAAGTGGGTCATCGACGGCGGCTGGAACATCGCCGACTGCGTGCAGCGCTCATACGACCTCGAGGGAATGCACGTCGGCACCGTTGCCGCAGGCCGGATCGGCCTGGCGGTCCTGCGCCGGCTCGCACCGTTCGACGTGCACCTGCACTACTTCGACAAGCACCGGCTGCCCGCCGAAGTCGAGGCCGAGCTGAACTTGACCTACCACCCGACCGTGCGCGACATGTTGCCGCACCTGGACGTGGTGACCATCAACGCGCCCTTGCACCCGGAGACGCGCGGACTGTTCGACGACGAGCTGATCGGCACGATGAAACGCGGTGCGTACCTGATCAATACGGCGCGGGCACTCATCTGTGATCGCGATGCCGTCGTTCGTGCCCTGCAGAGCGGCCAGCTGGCCGGCTACGCGGGTGACGTGTGGTTCCCGCAGCCCGCTCCGGCAGATCACCCGTGGCGCACGATGCCGCACCACGGCATGACCCCGCACATCTCGGGTTCGTCGTTGTCGGCGCAGACCCGTTACGCGGCAGGCACGAGGGAGATCCTGGAGAGCTACTTCGCGGGGCGGCCCATCCGGGACGAGTACCTGATCGTCGACGGCGGGGCGCTCGCCGGTGTAGGAGCGCGGTCGTACACAGCCACCGCCTGATCGGTCGTGGTGGTGTGCCGGGCAGCACGGCACGTAGCGGTCGTTGACGAACCTGCCGACCTTGTGAGTGACCCGCTTGCCGTCGTTGTACTCGAAGATCTCGTGGAAGAGGTCGAGCATCCGGCGGGACGGTTTGGTGTCGGGACCGAACAACTCGTTGATGGTCGGTTCGATCATTCGCCGCGACAAACCGCTGCCCTGAAGCGGACTCAGGAAGTCCCCCAACGGCGTTCGCGACAGCACCTTCTGCAGCAGCCGCGGGGTATAGGCCTCGTTGAAAAGGCCGCCGTTGAGCCACGTGATCGACTCGATGCGCAGTGCCCCGTACGCCTGCTGGGAGAACACGCTGCGCGCGAGCAGCTCCTGGCCGACCGAGTCACCGATGTCATGCGCCAGGATATGCGCGGACTTGACGCCCAGGTGGACCAGCAGCGCTTCATGCATGTCGGCGTGGTCATGCACCGAGTAGCCGTAGGCGACGGGCTTGTCGGAGAATCCCATGCCGAGCATGTCGGGCGCGACCACGGTGAACCGGGCGGTCAGCCTGTCCCATAGCGGCGCCCAGTCCCACGTATTGAACGGATAACCGTGGATTAGCAGCAGCGTGGGACCGCTGCCCTCGGTGCGGTAGAAGATGTTGAAGCCCAGGTAGTCGAAGTACTTGCCTGCGGCCTTCCAGCGCTCCAGTTCAATGTCCATCAGGGCATCACCCTTTCTCGGAGCGTCATCACTTGTTGACGCTGTCGGAAAGCATGCATGGGCCCCGAGGCGACTCGCGGCGGCGACTCAGTCGAAGCGCTCGCTGACCGCGGGCTCCGTCACGGGGGCGCCGAGCGCGGCCACCCAGCCGGTGATCTGGCGGGCGATGTTGCGGTCGGTCAGGCCGACTTCGGCCAGCACCTCGCCGCGAGACGCCTGTGCGAAGAACTCCTGCGGCAACCCGACGTCACGGCACGGCACATCGATCTCGGCCCGACGCAGCGCCGCTGACACCGCCGAGCCGACGCCGCCTGCGACGCCGTTGTCCTCGACCGTCACCACCAGCTTGTGCGCCCGCGCCAAGTCACCGATCGCCTCCGGCACGGGCAGCACCCACCGCGGGTCGACCACCGTCACCCCTATGCCCTGGTTGCGCAGCAGCTCGGCGGTCGCCAGCGCCATTGCGGAGAAGGGCCCGACCGCGATCAGCAGCACGTCCTCCGACAGGCCCTCCGCGGGCACCGCGAGCACGTCGACGCCGTCGCGCCGCTCGAGCGCCGGGATGTCTTCGCCCACATCACCTTTGGGGAACCGCACGGCGGTCGGACCGTCATTGACGTCCAGCGCCTCGCCAAGCTCTTCGCGCAGCCGGGTGCCGTCGCGCGGTGCGGCGACTCGCATCCCCGGCACGATGCCCAGCATCGACAGGTCCCACGTCCCGTTGTGGCTGGCGCCGTCGGGGCCGGTGACGCCGGAGCGGTCAAGCACCATGGTCACCGGCAGCTTGTGCAGCGCCACGTCCATGATGACCTGGTCGAACGCCCGGTTTAGGAACGTCGAGTAGATGGCCACCACGGGATGTAGGCCACCCATCGCCAACCCGGCAGCCGACGTTATCGCGTGCTGTTCGGCGATGCCGACGTCGAAGAAGCGGTCGGGGAACCGCTGCCGGAACGCGCTCAGCCCGGTCGGGCCCGGCATGGCGGCGGTGATCGCCACGATGTCGCGGCGCGCGGTGCCGTAGCCGATCAGCGCCTCGGAGAACGTCGACGTCCAGCCGGGACCGGGCACCGACGTGGCCAGGCCCGTTTCGGGGTCAATCACGCCGCACGAGTGCATCTGGTCGGCCTCATCGTTCTCGGCCGGCGGGTAGCCCATGCCCTTGCGGGTAACGACGTGCACGATCACCGGCGCATTGAAGCCCCGCGCGTGGCGCAAAGCGGTCTCCACGGCGTGCTCGTCGTGGCCGTCGATCGGGCCGACGTACTTCAGGCCCAGATCGGTGAACATCACCTGGGGCGAGATTGCGTCCTTGATGCCCACCTTGACGCTGTGCAGGCACTGGTAGCACAGCTCGCCAATGAGCGGTACGCCGCGCAGCGCCTTGCGACCCTCGTCGAGCACCTTCTCGTAGCCCGGCTGCAGCCGCAGCCCGGCCAGGTGTTCGGCGAAGCCGCCGATGGTGGGCGCGTAGCTGCGCCCGTTGTCGTTGACGACGATCACGATCGGCCGGCGCGCCGCGGCGACGTTGTTCAGCGCCTCCCAGCACATCCCGCCGGTCAACGCTCCGTCGCCGACGACCGCGACCACGTGGCGGTTGCGATGCCCGGACAGCTCGAACGCCTTGGCCAGGCCGTCGGCGTACGACAGCGCCGCACTCGCGTGGCTGGACTCCACCCAGTCATGCTCGCTTTCGCTGCGCGACGGATAGCCCGACAGGCCGCCCTTCTTGCGCAGTGTGTCGAAGTCGTGGCTCCGGCCCGTCACCATCTTGTGCACGTAGGCCTGGTGGCCCGTGTCGAAGATGATCGGGTCGTGCGGCGAGTCGAACACGCGATGCAGCGCAAGCGTGAGCTCCACCACACCGAGATTGGGGCCGAGATGCCCGCCGGTTGCAGCGACCTTATGGATCAGAAATTCACGGATTTCCTGTGCCAGATCGCTCAGCTGCGACTGAGAGAGGTGCTGCAGATCGGCGGGACCGCGGATCTGTTCAAGCATCAGGTCAGTGTACGCACGGGCCTGCGCCTCAGTCCCGTCGAGACTCGTAGATGTCGGGCACACCGTCGTGGTCCGCGTCCGCAGTTTCGAACAGATGAATTCGCCGATAGGCCGCGTTGCGGCTCAACAACACGAACGAAGCCAGTACACCTGCGATAACGGACCCGATGAGCACACCGATCTTGACGTCGTCGCCCGCCGGGGTGCCGTATCCGAACGCAAGTTCACCAATCAATAACGACACGGTAAAGCCGATGCCGGCCAGCAGTGACACGCCAAGAACATCCCACCAGGCAAGGTCGTCATCGAGGGCGGCGTGGGTGAACCTGGCCAAGAGGAACGCGGTGATGAACACGCCGAGGGGCTTGCCAATCACCAGGCCCGCTATGACGCCATCGGTGACGGGGCGCAGCAGCGAGTCGCCGAGGCCGGACCAGCCGCCGACCGTCACCCCGGCGGCGAAGAACGCGAACACGGGCACCGCGAAGCCCGCGGACACCGGCCGCAGCTTGTGTTCGAACAGTTCGGCGGTGGGGTGGCCATACCTGCCAAGCACGGGGACGGTGAAGCCCAAGACCACCCCCGCGACCGTCGCGTGCACCCCGCTGGCGTGCACCAGCGCCCAGGCCGACGCTGCCAGCGGCACCAGCACCCACCAGTGATGCATCCCCCGCTGCACCGCCAGCCCGAACAGTCCGATCGGGATCAGGGCCAGCGCGAGGGGACCCAGGGCCAAATGATCCGTGTAAAAGACGGCGATGACGGTGATGGCGAGGAGATCGTCGACCACCGCGAGAGTCAGTAGAAACGTGCGCAGCGCGGTAGGCAGGTGGGTGGACAGCACCGCGAGCACCGCAAGCGCGAACGCGATGTCGGTGGCGATCGGAACCGCCCACCCGTCGAGATTCTCGGGGCGGCCGGCCGCCAGATTGATGGCGATGAAGATCGCGGCCGGCACGACCATTCCGCCGACGGCGGCCGCGATCGGCAGGGCGGCTCGGCGCGGATCGCGAAGATCCCCCGCGACGAACTCGCGCTTGAGCTCCAATCCGACGACGAAGAAGAAGATGGCCAGCAGCCCGTCGGCGGCCCACCCCGAGACGGGCAGGCGCAGATGGAGCGATTCCGGCCCCACCGCGAATTCCGACATCGCGCGGTACGCGTGCATCCATGGCGAGTTCGCCCACACCAACGCGGCGCCCGCAGCGACCAGCAGCAGGATTCCGCCGACCGTCTCCTTGCGGAGGATCTCGGAAAAGCGTTGTGTCTCTGACCACGAGCCACGTGTCAGCAGTCGACTAGGCGTTGCCATCGCCGAAAGTCTAGTGATCCTGGGCGATATTCGAATTCGGTTGCCGGGACGGCCTCTTTACGGCATCTTTACGTGTGGAGCGCCGGGAAGTCTGGTCGGCAGTCGCACCGCCGGTGACGACTTCAGAACGGCCGCAGGAGTTGCCACGTGGCGCTGCAATCGGGGTTCGGTGCAGTTCGGCGCCGCCAAGGAACCGTATTGGTATGTGCCTATAGCCCTTGGGCCGTCGTAGCGTTGGTGTGTGCGGGCCGAAAAGATCGCCGAGGAGTTTCCCGTCGTCACGTTGAACTCCAACGCGCTCGATGCGGTCCGATTGCTGGCCACCCGCCGGTTGCCCGGACTGGTCGTGACGGACACCGCCGGAATTCCGGTGACGATATTGCCTGCTTCGCAGGTCGTCCGCCTGCTCGTACCTCCATACGTCCAGGAGGATCCGTCGCTCGCAGGAGTGCTGAGCGAGTCGATGGCCGATCGCGTCGCGGACAAGCTCGGCGGCAAGACGGTCGGAGAAGTGCTGCCCAAGCCGCCGCCGGACATGGCGACGGTGAAATCGGACGACACCATCGTCGAGGTGGCCGCGATCATGGCGCGCAGTCGCTCGCCGTTGGTTGCGGTGATGAGCGGCGAGGGGCTCGTGGGTGTCATCACGGCCGCGCGGATACTCGAGGTGGCTCTCGCGCACTGAGCGATAGCCCGGGGGTGTTCCGGTGGCGATCGTCGCGCTAGGCGTTTTCATCGTCGCCTACACGTTGATCGCGACCGAACGCATCCACAAGGTCAAGGTCGCGCTCGGCGGCGCGGCGGTGGTACTGGCGCTGGGGATCGTCGACTCCCAGGACGTGTTCTACTCACACGAGACCGGAATCGACTGGAACGTAATCTTTCTGCTGCTGGGCACGATGGTCATCGTCGGGGTGCTTCGCCAGACTGGTGGCTTCGAATATGCAGCGATCTGGGCGGCCAAACGGGCCGGCGGTTCCCCGTTGCGAGTGATGATTCTCCTCGCCCTCATCACCGCGGTGGCATCGGCGATCCTGCCCAACGTGACCATCGTGCTGCTCATGGCTCCGGTGACGTTGTTGGTGTGCGATCGCCTTGATATCAATCCGATTCCGTTTCTGATCGCCGAAGTGTTCGCATCGAACATCGGCGGTGTGTCGACACTGATCGGTGATCCGCCGAACATCATCATCGGAAGCCGAGCGAAGTTGTCGTTCAACGACTTTCTGATCCATCTGGCGCCTGTCGCGATCATTGCGCTGATCGCCCTCGTGGCGGCGCTGCCGCTGCTGTTCCGCGGAGCATTCGGTGTACATGCCGATCGGGTCGCCGAAGTGATGTCCCTCAACGAGCGGGAAGCCATCAGCGATGTGCGGCTACTGGCCAAGTCGGGCGTGGTGCTGGTCGGAGTGATCGCCGCGTTGGTCGCAAGTTCGGCCATCCACGTCGAGCCATCCATCGTGGCGCTCATCGGCGCCGGCGTGTTGGTGACCATTTCTGGTGTCGAAAGTGTCCACTACCTGGCCAGCGTCGAATGGGAGACGTTGCTGTTCTTCGCCGGGCTGTTCATCCTGGTCGGATCGCTCGTGAAGACGGGCGTGATCGCGGATCTGGCCCGGTTGGCAGGCGACGTCACCGGTGGAGACCCGCTGTTCGCGACGATGTTGATACTCGTCGTTTCGGCAGTGCTCTCGGGCCTGATCGACAACATCCCGTACGTCGCCACCATGACCCCCGTGGTCACCGATCTCGCCACGACCATTGCCAATCCCGGCCATGTGCAGGCGATGTGGTGGGCGCTGGCCATCGGGGCCGGCTTCGGCGGAAACATGACCGCGGTCGGCGCAAGCGCAAATGTGGTGATGGTCGGCATCGCTGGGCGCGAGGGGTATCCGATCGGATTCTGGCATTTCACGCGCAAGGGGGCCGTGGTGTCGGCATTGACCGTCGCGGTGTCCGCCCCGTATCTGTGGTTGCGCTACTTCGTTTTCGGTTGAGGGAGGTGCCATGTCGGTTGTGCTGTCAATCCTATTGATCGCGTTTTGCATCCAAGGACTCGTGAAGTTCGCGGTCGGATTCGTAGTGCCGTGCCCAATCCGAAGTAGACGCGTCGCGTCCTACTATCAGCGCGGCGGTCGCATCATCAGCATCTACGACACGGCCACCCTGATCACCGTCGTCGCGCTCATCGTGCTCCTGGCCGGCCAGTGCCTCGTCAAGCAAAGTAGGGAACAGGGATATGGAAGGTCTTCCGTTTGACGCGCAAGAGCGCCTTGAACTGTGCGATCTGCTCGAAGAACTCGGGGCTCACGTACCCACGCTGCTCGACGGCTGGACTGCCAAAGACCTCGCCGCCCACATCGTGCTGCGTGAGCGCGATCTCATCGCTGGCCCCTGCCTCGTCCTCCCTGGCCCGTTCCAGCAGTTCGCGGAGCGACGCAGGGCGAGGCTCGCGAAGCAGAGAGAGTTCGAGTGGCTCGTCGCGCGGATCCGGTCGGGCCCCCCTCCCGGATTCTTCCGCATCGGCTGGGTTCGATCCTTTCCGAACCTGAACGAGTTCTTCGTCCATCATGAGGACGTGCGCAGGGCCAACGGCCTGGGCCCACGCGACTCCCTAACGCCCGCAATGGAGTCAGCCCTGTGGCTAAACGTCCGCCAAGGGAGCCGCTACCTGAGTCGCAGGCTGCGCGAGGTCGGGCTTGAGATCAGATGGGCGGGAACCGACGAGCGGGTGACGGTTCGGGAGGCCGAGCCCGCAGCACGACTCAGCGGTCCGCCAGGCGAACTCCTGCTATACATCTTCGGCCGCCAGGCTGCGGCGCAGGTTGAGCTGACTGGACCCACCAAGGCTGTCGACACGGTTCGCCGCACGCGTTTCGGCATGTAAGGCTGCACCGCGCGACTTTCCCAACCTCCTGTTCGACGAGATTCCAGCGCTGCTCGACCGACTCGTAGCCCAATGTCGCTCGGTCTTGTCGGGATACCTTAAACCGTGATGATCATCGAACGACAGAGCGTCGTCGAAGCGCCGGCCGGTCAGGTGTGGGCGCGCGTGGTCACGCCTGAAGGCATCAACGACGAAGTGCGGCCGTCGATGACCATGTCGATGCTGCGTGGCGCGGAATCGCTGACTGTCGACAACGCGAACTGGATCGGGGACGCGGTTTCGACGAGCGATCCACGATGATGAGCATGCGCCGATGGCGTCACCAATGCACCGTGACGCCCGATGGCGACTCCAAAGCCATTGTCCGTGACCGCATCACATTTCAGCTCCGCGCGCCGCTGCGTCCCGTCACACCGATCGTCGCAGCGGGATTGCGTGTACTATTCGGCCCCCGGCACCGACGGCTGCAGAGGCATTTTGATGGTTCCCAGCGACACGAGCAAATCCAATAGTCACCCACCGGTTTGTCGCCGCAACCCTTGTTTACCTCAAAATCCCTAAGCGGCAATAGAATTGCTGAATCCCCCCAGTGGTCGTCGAATGTGCGGCGTTCGCGATCAGAGGCAGGCCAGACGTACGGCAGGTTGTCCGGCACGTCGGGAAAAGCGGTGGGTAGTGCGCCGGATCCTTGCGCAACAACGCCGACCGATGGCTGCCGGTGGATACCCGGCGAGCGCCAACTCACCACTGGCTACTTCAGCAGGCCCATCTCGCGTGCCCGCCGCACGGCGTCTCGACGCTTGGTGACGTCCAACTTGGTCAGGATCGCCGAGACATGATGGTCGACCGTCTTGACCGACAGATACAGCCGCTCAGCGAGTTCCGCGTTGGTCAGGCCGTCGTCGAGTAGGCACAGCACCTCTGTCTGGCGCGTCGTCAATCCGGCGGGGTTGGCCAACGTCGCCGAGCGCCGACGCGCGGGCACCGCCGAGACGCCCTGCGACCGCAGATCGCGGCGAACCTTGGCGGCCACCGCATCGGCACCGAGCCGATCCAGGATGTCCAGTGCCCGTGCGGCAAGCGCTGGGTCACCGGAGTCGACAAGGGCGAGCGCGGCGTCGAACGGCATCGAAAGGCGGTGGAACTCCTCGGCCGCAGCCTCGTGCGCACCATTGAGCAGAAGCCGATACGGCTCAGCGACGTCGACAGCGTTTACATCGAGGCCCAGCCTGCGAAGCCAGACGGCCAGCTCGCCTCGCGACCATTCCATGCCGGTGATAGGAGCGTTGGCCAGCAGCGCACCGCACTCCCCGATGCGGCCGTCGGCGCTCCCCGTTGTCCACACGAACTCGGCGATCGCAGCGGCAACGGGCAACATGCGGATCGGTTCCCCGAATCGGCACGCGAGTTGCCATGCGTCGTTGAGAGAGTCGGCGCCCGCACCGTGCCGGCGCAGCGCAACCAACGCACGAATAAGCGAGGGCCACGTCCTGGCCAGTGGCGCGCTCGGCCCCTCCAAAAGACGGTCCGCATCGGCCGCCGCGTCGTCCCACTCACCCACCATCAGCTGGAGTCTCGCGCGCGAGCCCATTTGCCACACACGACAGATCGGTAGATCGTGCTCATACATCAGCGGGATGCTGACATCGAGCAGCTCGGCCGCGACATCCAATCGGCGCTGCTCGACATCGAAGTACGTGATGTTGCTCCACCCGCCCGAGTACAACTCGTCGATGTGTTTCGGCCCAGCGTTGAGTATCGCGAGGATCTCGTCACGCCCTGAGGAATCGCCGTTAAGCACGACGCCGTAGTTCTCGATGAGCCGAACGCGGATCATCAAGTCGGAATCGCGGGTCCTCTCGGCGAACTCGCGGGCGGGGGCGATCAACGCCTTGGCACGATCGAGATCGCTCGCTTGCACGGCAAGATAGGCCTGCATGGCGAACGCGTGACCGAGTTGCACGAGTTGCCCAGCATCCTCGGAATCGGCGTCGAGGACGGACATCGCCTCGGCGGCGTGACCTTCCGCTAGTTCGCGGTTCGCGTTGTACCACTGGTAGACGGCCAGCGAATGATGGTTTGCGCTGACTGCCGCCGACTCGCCCAACTCCTCTCGAATCCGCATTGCGCGCTGGCACGCGGTGATCGCATCATCCAGCCGATCGATGAGGTAGAACTCCCACGCGAGCAGTTCGAGGAGCTCGGCCTCCTTCTCTTGATCCAACGGGCGACCCTGCTCGAGAGCGATGGTGAAGAACTCGGTGGCCTGGGTATGCGCGCCGGAGCGGGCCGCGGCGATGCCCGCATCGCTTGCGCAACGCCGGATCCGGTCAACGTCGGTGGCGCCCAATGCATGGTGGGTCAGCACCGCCGAGTCGACGTGTGACGTCGACTCGTATGCGTCGATCAACCGTCGATGCAGACGCGGCTCTGCGCCGGGCGGGATGACGCTTCGGATCGCGAGCCTGCACAGGTCGTGCCGGAACGCGACGCCGCGCGAGCTTCTGCGGATGAGTCCCGCGTCGGCCAGAGCCCGCGACGCCGGCAGCGTCACCCCGAGGTCGGCCAGCAGATGATCGGGGATCGCCCCGGGCGAGCACGTCAACAGGTTCAGCAGGTCCCATGCCGCGGGGTCGAGGCCTGAGGTGCGGGCCAGCACCGCGTCACGCACCGTCGTCGGCAGGTCGTCGCCGTGATGGTCCAGCATCTCGCAGACGAAAAACGCGTTGCCACCGGTCACCCGGTGCAGCCACGCCGGATCGACCTGGCTCTGATCGACGAGATCCTGGACCGCTTGCACGCTGAGCGGCGGCATCGTCAACGAGTCGGCTCGTGGTGATCGCGCGATGTCGCCGAGCAGCTCCCGCATGGGATGGGTCACGCCGATTTCGTCGTCGCGGACGATCCCGATGATCAGCGACCTCGTCTGCGAGATGCGCCTCAGCACGAACCGCAGAAGGTCGATCGTGCCCTGGTCGGCCCAGTGGAGGTCGTCGAGCACGAGAACCGATGGCGCAGTGCGCAAGTCGTCGTAGACGGCAGCGAAGATGTCGTACGGCTGACCGCTCTGCTCCAGCACCGCTCTGGTGGCGGGCGCCAGACGATGCGCGAGGTCATGAATGGGCCCGAGGGGCCGCGGTGTGGGCAGTGGGTCGCAGGCGCCCCAGAGCACGCGTTCGTCGCGCACCCAGCGTTCGACGAACGCCTCTACGAAGGAGGTCTTCCCTGCACCCGACTCACCGCACACCAGCACCATGCGTCCGCGACCAACGCGCGCGTCGTCGGCCCGGGCCCGGAGCTCGCCGAGCTCGTGATCGCGCTCAGTGAGCCTCACAGCAGCCGATAGTAGTAAACAGGGCAGTCTCTGAGCAGCGAAGATAGGCGAATAGGCCAAAGATAGGGAACTTCTCCCCATGTCCTGCCGGTCTGCGTAGCGGACGGTAGTGCTTGACCGCGGAACGGACCGCGGAGCCAATAACCAGACAGGAGAGATCAATGACGCGTTTTCTGATCGAGCGGGAGATCCCCGGGGCGAGCGAGCTGACCGAAGAGCAGTTGGCCCAGATCGCCGCCAAGTCCAACAACGTCGTGGCGTCCCTGGGCGTGCCGTACCGGTGGATCACCAGTTACGTCGCCGGCGACAAGATCTACTGCGTCCACGAAGCCGAGGACGAGGAGACCATCCGCGAGCACGCCCGCCGCGGCGGATTTCCCGCCAACAGTGTCAGCGTTGTCGCCAACGAGTTCGGCCCCGATACGGCCGCGAGCTGACAGTACCGTCGCCGAGATCGACGAAATGGCGCAAGTTACTCGCACTTTTGCGCCCAATCGTTGGTTTCGGCGACGTCAGCGTGCCAACACCGCGACGCATTCGACGTGGTGTGTCAGCGGAAACGAGTCGAACACTTGCAGATCGTCGACGGCGTACCCGTGCCCGAGGTACAGCCCGACATCGCGCGCGAACGACGCTGCCTCGCAACCGATGTGAATCACCCGCGGCACTTCGGCGGCGGCCAGCAGGTCGATTACCTCGCGGCCGGCCCCGGACCGCGGCGGGTCCAGCACGGCCACGTCGGCCCGCTCGGTCTGCGCAGCCAGTGCCCGCCGCACCGAGTCGGTCATCACGGACACCCAGCCCAGGCCGGCCAGCGCCGCGCGCGCCGATCGCGACGCCCCGCGGGACGTGTCGACGGTGACAACCCTGCCGGCCTCCCCGACCCCTTCGGCCAGCACCGCAGCGAAAACGCCCGCTCCGCCGTACAGATCCCACGCCGTCATGCCGGGATGGAGCTGCGCCCAGCCCGACACAAGGTCGCTGTAGACCCGGGCCGCATCGCGGTGCGCCTGCCAGAACGCGGTCACCGGCACCCGCCAGATCCGCTCCCCGACCCGCTGCACCGCCTCGTAGCGGCCCTCGACCACCAATGTCGACGTCTTGCGTCCGGTCCGCGGCCCCGACTGCACGACGTGCCGGTCACCGTCGTCGTCGATGGCCACGTGCAACTGCGCGCCAGGCGGCCAGGTCCAGTCGTTCAGCCCGTCGAGCATGCCTGCGGGAAGCTGCGCACAGTTCAGCTCGGTGACCAGCTCGGAGCTGTGATAGCGGTGAAAACCCGCCCGGCCCTCCCCCGACGTGTCGAGCCGCACCCGGGTCCGCCAGCCGGTGGCGCCACCGTCTCCGACCGGCTCCGCGACGGCGGAGTCCTCGTCCCGCCACCGGTAGCCGCCAAGCCGGGACAATTGATTGGCGACGACCGCACCCTTCAGACGGCGGCCGGCGTCGGGTTCGGCGAACGCCATATCGCAGCAACCGGCGCCATCCACGCCCGCGATCGGGCATAGCGAGTCGATGCGGTCGGTCGACGGTTCGATCACCTCGACAACGTCCGCATGCCAATAGGATCCGTGGTCGCCGACCACCCGGACCCTGACCATCTCTCCTGGCAACGCGTATCGCACGAAGACCACGCGGCCCTCGTGGCGAGCAACGCAACTGCCCCCGTTGGCCGGTGGCCCGGTGGTCAGCGTCAGTTCCGTCGGCCACGGCGGCGGCTCGGCGACGTCTTCGCTCAATCCAGGAAGCCCCTGCGTATGTCACCGGGTGCCGCGTGCGGCTGCAGCGTCTTGAGTCGCTCGGACGAACTCAATTGCCACGGCACCGATGTCACCATCACGTTCGGCATGAACAGCAGCCTGCCCTTCAGCCGCAGCGCGCTCTGGTTGTGCAGCACCTGTTCCCACCAGTGCCCGACGACGTACTCCGGGATGAACACGGTGACCACGGTGCGCGGCGACTCCTTGCTTACCCGCCTGACGTACTCGAGCACCGGGCGGGTGATCTCGCGGTATGGCGAGGCAATCACCTTGAGCGGCACGGTGATATCGCTGTCCTCCCACTTGTGCACCAACTCGCGGGTCTCACCGTCATCGACGCTCACCGTGATCGCCTCCAGCACGTCGGGCCGGGTGGCTCTCGCATACGCCAACGCCCGCAGCGTCGGCAGATGCATCTTGGACACCAGCACGATGGCGTGGTTGCGGCTGGGCAACACGATGTCGCGGTCCTCGGCGGCTTGTTCCTCAAGTTCCCGAGCAACGGTGTCGTAGTGCTTGTGGATCATCTTCATGATCGCGAACAGCCCGCCCATCGCGAGGATGGCGATCCAGGCTCCCGCAACGAACTTGGTGATCACCACAATGATCAAAACCGTTCCCGTGCAAATGAAGCCGACGGTGTTGATCACCCGGGAACGCATCATCTTGCGCCGCACGGCCGAGTCGGTTTCGGTGCGCAGAAGCCGGGTCCAGTGCCGGACCATGCCGATCTGGCTGAGCGTGAACGACACGAACACGCCGACGATGTACAGCTGAATCAGCGCGGTGACCTGGGCACGGAACGCGACGACGAAGGCAATCGCGGCGAATGCGAGGAACAGGATGCCGTTCGAGAACGCCAGCCGGTCACCGCGGGTGTGGAGCTGGCGTGGCAGGAAACGGTCCTGGGCCAGAATGGATGCCAGCACCGGGAAGCCGTTGAACGCGGTGTTGGCGGCGAGCACCAGGATCAGCGCAGTGACCCCGGCGATCAGGAAGAGCGCGACGGGAAAGTCGTGGAATACTGCATCGGCCAGCTGCGCGATCAGGGTCTTCTGGTGGTAATTGGCCGGCGCCCCGACCAGCTGCTCGTTCGGCCGCTCGGCGATCTGCACGCCCGTGGCCCGCGCCAGCATGATGATGCCCATGAACAGCGTCACCGAGATCACGCCCAGTAACAACAGGGTCGTTGCGGCGTTCCGCGACTTAGGTTTCCGGAACGCCGGCACCCCGTTGCTGATCGCCTCGACCCCCGTCAGCGCGGCACTGCCGGATGAGAACGCCCGTGCGACGAGGAAAACCAGCGCAAACCCGACCACATCGCCATGCTCGGAATGCATCTGGAAGCCGGCCGACTCGGCTCGGAGTGGCGTGTCGAGGACATAGATCTGAAATAGCCCCCAGGCCAGCATGATGTACATCCCGATCATGAACGCGTAAGTCGGGATCGCGAACGCTGTGCCGGACTCTCGGATACCCCGCAGATTCATCGACGCCAGCAACAGGATCGCCACCACCGCGAACACAACCTTGTGCTGATTGATGAACGGAATCGCCGAGCCGATGTTCGACATCGCCGAGGACATCGACACCGCGACGGTCAGTACGTAGTCGACCAATAGCGCGCTGGCCACGGTCAGCCCCGCGGTCGCGCCGAGGTTGGTGGTGACGACTTCATAGTCGCCGCCGCCGGAGGGGTACGCGTGCACGTTCTGCCGATAGCTGGCGATGACGATCAGCATGACCGCGGCGACCGCCAGGCCGATCCACGGCGCCATCGAATAGGCGGTCAGCCCGGCGACCGACAGCACCAGGAAGATTTCCTCCGGCGCGTACGCCACCGACGACAACGCATCGGACGCGAAGACCGGCAGCGCGATCCGCTTGGGTAACAGCGTGTGGGCGAGCTTGTCGCTGCGGAACGGTCTTCCGAGAACCAACCGGCGAGCAGCGGTCGAAAGCTTGGACACGAGAGCCAAGAGTAAGCCCGACGGCCGTTGGCCGTCGGAAAGCGGTAGCGTTCCGAGTGCGCGGGTTCGCCACAGACAGGCTGGAAAGGACCGTCAGGTGCGTGTAGTGGTCATGGGATGCGGCCGGGTCGGCGCGTCACTGTCGAACAGCCTGGCCCGGATCGGGCACGATGTCGCCGTCATCGATCGCGACAGCACGGCATTTCATCGCCTCTCCCCCGAGTTCACGGGTGAGCGCGTGCTGGGCATGGGGTTCGACCGCGACGTTCTGCTGCGGGCAGGCATCGAGGAGGCCGGCGCGTTCGCGGCCGTCTCGTCCGGCGACAACTCCAACATCATCTCGGCGCGGGTGGCCCGTGAGAACTTCGGCGTTGAGCGCGTCGTCGCCCGTATCTATGACGCCAAGCGTGCGGCGGTCTATGAACGCCTCGGCATCCCGACGGTGGCCACCGTGCCGTGGACGACCGACCGGCTGCTCAACCTGCTGACCCGCGAGACCGAGACCACCAAGTGGCGTGACCCTACCGGCAGCGTCGGCGTCACCGAACTGGCGATGCACGAGGACTGGGTCGGCCACCGGATCACCGCCCTGGAGACGGGCACCGGCGGTCGGGTGGCGTTCGTGATCCGGTTCGGCGCCGGCTTGCTGCCGGATGCGAAAACCGTCATACAGGCGGGCGATCAGGTGTACATGGCGGCGATCGCCGGGCATATCGCCGAGGCACTGGCCATCGCGGCGCTGCCGCCGAGCGAGGACATCGAGGCGTCGTGAGGGCGCCGACAAAGAGCATCGAGGCGTCGTGAGGGCGCCGACAAAGATCTCGGAGAGCGTATGAAAGTCGCGATCGCCGGGGCGGGGGCCGTCGGCCGGTCCATCGCCCGTGAACTCGTCGAGAACCACGACGTCACCCTGCTGGAGCGCAATCCCGACCACATCGACGTCGACGCTATTCCAGCGGCGCACTGGCGCCTCGGCGACGCGTGCGAGCTGAGCCTGCTGGAGTCGGTGAAGCTCGAGGAGTTCGACGTCGTGATCGCCGCGACCGGCGACGACAAGGTGAACGTGGTGGTCAGCCTGCTGGCCAAGACCGAGTTCGCGGTGCCGCGCGTGGTGGCCCGCGTCAATGATCCGCGCAACGAGTGGCTGTTCGACGAGAACTGGGGTGTGGACGTCGCGGTGTCCACGCCGCGTATGTTGGCGTCGCTCGTCGAGGAGGCCGTCTCCGTCGGTGATCTGGTGCGGCTGATGGAGTTCCGCAAGGGCCACGCCAACCTGGTCGAGATCACACTGCCCGACGACACGCCGTGGGGCGGAAAGCCGGTCAAGCGGCTCGACCTGCCGCGCGACGTCGCACTGGTGACAATTCTGCGCGGGCCACGGGTGATCGTGCCGGAGGCCGACGAGCCGCTCGAGGGCGGTGACGAGCTGTTGTTCGTGGCCACAACCGAGGTCGAGGACGAGCTGCAGGCGCTGCTGCTGCATGCGCAGTCGCGCTGAGCGTCACCGCCTCGCGTAGGCCGGCGGTGGTGGTGTCCGGTCGTGGCAGCGGGCCTCATTCGCTTGCGATACACGGTCGAAATCGCATTCCGCGTTGCGGATACCGATCGCAGAGATGAGCCCCGCGACCGCGAACAGGGCCGCAGCCACCAACGCACCCTGCCTGAAACCCGCGAAATCGACTGCGCTGACGCCGTTCCCGTCGCTTCGCTTGCCCAGGGAGATGATCACGCCTGTGAATGCGATCGCGATGAGGCCCGCGATGCGGGACACGGCGTTGTTGATCGCCGAGCCGATGCCGCTCTGTGCCGGATCGACCGCGGCGAGGATAGCCGCCGTCAGCGGCGACACCGTCGTCGACAGCCCGAGCCCGAACACCACCAGGCCCGGCAGCATTTGCGTCCAGAAGTTGAACGGCTCGCGCGCCATCATCATCCAGAGGTAGCCCGCCGCGGCGATCAGCGGACCGATGGCCATGAAAAGGCGCGGTCCATGCAGGCCCGCCAGCGTGCCGAACCACCGGGCCAGGAAGAACGACAGCACCGGTACCGGCAGCGTCGCCAGCCCCGCCTGCGTGGCCGACAGTCCCGCGCTCTCCTGCAGGAACAGGGCGACGATCAAGGTGCCAAGTGATACCGCCGCGTAGAGAAACACCGTGGCGAGGTTGCCCACCGCGAAATTGCGGGCGGCGAAGATCTGCAGCGGCATCATCGGGTGCGGAGTGCGGCTCTCCCACCAGGGGAACGCGATCAGACACGCCAGCCCGATCACGAGGATGACAACAACCGCAATATTGGAGAACCCCAGTCGTTGCCCTTCGATCAGCGCGTACACGGCGCCGGTCAGCCCGACGGCGTTCAGCACCGCGCCGACGACGTCGATGCGGGCGGATCGATCGCCTGCGAACTCGTCGACCGACAGCTTCCCAGTCAGGTACAGCGTGACGGCCAGCGGCACGATGTTGACGCCGAAGATCCATCGCCAACCCACCGCGTCGACCAACACGCCGCCGAGCAGCGGGCCGATCACGAACGCCGTTCCGGTCCACGCCGTCCACGTGCCGATCGCACGCGCCTGCGCGGCGCCCGAGAAGTGCGAGTTGATCATCGCCAGGGAGCTGGGCACCAGAAACGCCGCGCCGACACCCTGCAGGCAGCGGGCGCCGACCAGCATCCAGCCGGTGGGCGCCAACGCGCACAGCAGGGAGGACACGGCGAAGACGACGATGCCCATCCGCAGCACCGACAGCCGGCCGAACTGATCGGAAATCGCGCCTGCGACAAGAATCAGCGCGCCGAGCGTGAGCAGGTACCCGTCGACGATCCACTGCTGCAGGGCAAGGCCGCCGCCGAATTCCCGGCCGATCGCGGGCAGCGCCAGGTTGACCACCGACCCGTCGAGAAACGCTACGAACGAGGCCAACACCGCGACCGTGATCAGCGGCCGGTCGGTGTCGGTCTCAGTGGGCATCGGGTTGAGCCACGCCTCCGTGTTCCTCCTCGGTCGTCCCGGTCTCCTCGGCATCATGCGCGTGCAGCGCTCGCTGGGCGGAGCGAATGGCCAGATACGTCACGAGGGCCGCCACCGCGGTGAGCGGCCAGCCCATCGCAATGCGGGCCACGCCCAGCCAGCCCGTCTGGTCGGCGTCGTACAGGTGTTGTTGCACAACGAAGCGCGAGGCGAACACCAGCACCCACACGAACGTCGCAAGGTCGAACGCCAGCACCGCCCTGCGATGCCCGCGCCAGTCACGGTCGTGGGAGTTGACCCAGCCCCAGATGTAGCCGGCAGCGGGGCGGCGAATAAGGATCGACAGCGCGAAAACGACCGCCCAGAACAATGACGACCAGATGCCGAGCAGGAAGTAGCCCTTCGACTCGCCGACTATGTAGGCGATCAGTGCGCTGATCCCCACGCCAATGAAACCGGAGATCGCCGGCTGAGCGGACTCGCGGCGGATCAGCCGCCACGCGAGGATCAGGGCAGCCACGCCCAGCGCCGCGCCGATCGCAGGCATCAGACCGAAGATGGTGGATATCGGGGCGAACACCAGGACGGGCAGGGAGGAGTAGATCAGGCCGCTGACGCCGCCCATATACTCGAGGACGGCGTTGGCCTTGGTGTGCTTCCCCGGTTCAGGTCCGGGGTCGGTCACTTTTGAATCTCGTAGTGCGGGTTGTAGATCGCCTTGGTGCCGTTGTCCAGCTTGCCGATGCGGCCATGGACCCGAAGCGTGCGGCCGGATTCGATGCCGGGAATGCGGCGCTGGCCGAGCCAGACGAGCATCACCGAGTCGGTGCCATCGAACAGTTCGGCCTTGACGCCACCCGAGCAACCCTTGCCGTTGCACTCAACGCTGCGCAGGGTGCCGACCATCGTCACTTCCTGTCCGCGTTGACAGTCGATCGCCTTCTGGGCGCCGGTGTTGACGGCTTCGTCGCTGAGCTCTTCTACGTCGAGTTGCTCCGGGTCTTCCGTCAACCGGCGGGTGAGCCGGCGCAGATACCCTTCGGCCGTAGCCATGGCCTCTCCTGACTTCTGCAGATCCACCATTGATCTACCCAATCCAACGCCACGCTAGACCTCTTGGTTCCGATATGCCACGCGGGGCCGGGTCGCCACGCCGACGCGTCGGCGAACGGAGGACGATCGTTTGATGACGGTCGATCTGCGCGGTGTCACGACGGTTCTGCTGCCCGGCACGGGATCGGACGACGACTACGTCTACCGGGCGTTTTCCGATGCCCTGCACGACGTCGGTGCGGTCGTCGTGACGCCGGCGCCGCAGCCCGACCGGCTCATCGACGGCTACCGCGACGCGCTCGACAACGCTGCGCGCGCCGCGCCGATCGCCGTCGGCGGGGTGTCCATCGGCGCCGCTGTGGCCGCCGCATGGGCGCTGGCCCATCCCGGGCACACCGTCGCGGTACTCGCCGCCCTCCCGGCCTGGACCGGCGAACCGGACACCGCACCGGCGGCCCTGGCCGCGCGGCACTCGGCGGAGATGCTGCGCCGCGACGGTCTTGCGTCGGCCACCGCGCAGATGCGGGCCTCCAGCCCGGCGTGGCTGGCCGACGAGCTGACCCGGTCCTGGGTCGGCCAATGGCCTGCGCTGCCCGATGCGATGGACGAGGCCGCTCGCTATGTCGCGCCGACCTGTGGTCAGCTGGAGGGTCTGGCCGTCCCGATGGGCGTGGCCTCCGCCATCGACGATCCGGTGCATCCGGTCGAGGTCGGTTTCGAATGGGTGGCGGCCGCGCCCCGCGCGGCACTGCGCACCGTCACGCTCGACGAGATGGGCGCGAACCCGGGGCTGTTGGGCGCTGCCTGCCTGGCCGCGCTGGCCGACGCCTGATCGAAATCGTCGATGAACGTTACTGTCTCGGCTAGCGGTGCCCGGCCGGTGCGGGTGTAGCCCACCGTCACGTCCTCGTAGCCGATCGACATGCCGCAGAAGAGGATGAGCCGGTCCGGGGGTGACAGGACCTCCGCGACGGTCTCACGAACCTGTGACCACGCCATCTGCGGACAACTGTGCAGCCCTTCGGCGCGCAGCAGCAGCATGACCGTCTGGAGATACATCCCGGCGTCGGCCCATTGGGCTGGGCCCAGGTCGCGGTCGATGTAGCAGAACAGGGCGGCAGGCGCACCGAAACAGTCCCAGTTCGCGATGGCGGCCCGCTGGCGCGCCTCCCAGTCCTCGCGCGCGATGCCCAGTGCGCTGTAGCGCTCCTTGCCAAAGGCGGATCGGCGCTCGGCGTACGGCGACTTCATTGCGGGCGGATACATCTCGTACTCCCGCTCATCCCAGGGAACGCCGGTGGCCACGCGCTCGACAGCGCGCTTCTTGAGCTCGGCCAGCCGCGCACCGGTCACCACATAGATGTTCCACGGTTGAATGTTCGATCCGGACGGTGACCACGCCGCGGCCGATAGCACGCGCTCCAGCACGTCTCTGGGAACGGGCTGGTCGGTGAATTCGCGCACCGCCCGTCGGCTCGTGACCGCCTCATAGACGTCCATGACCGCCTACCTTCCATCTGCTCATATGTCCGTTGCATTCACTACTATATCATTCAATACAATTTCATTCGATACTATTCCCGGACACACCAACTCTCTTGCCCCCACGCAGCGACCAGCGAGCGGGGCGCGTCTACACCTCGGCGTGAGGGGCGAATCGGGTGAGCAGATCCGTCAGCTGCTCGGCCTCGCCGGGCTTTAGGACGGAAACCAGGCGCTCAGCCAGTGGCTCCGCCGCGACGTGAGCGGTATCGAAGAGCTCGAGGCCCGTGGGCGTGATCTCCACCGCCCGCACGCGCCGGTCTCCCGGAACGGGCTTGCGCACGGCCAGCCCTTTGCGTTCCAGGTCATCTACGACCCGCATGATCCCCGCCTTGTCCGAGCCCGTTGCCTCCACCAAATCCCGCTGCTCGGTGGGCCCGCGGTTGACCAGGACGAGCAGCACGGCAAAATGTCGCAACTCGATGCCGAGTGGCCGAAGCGCCTCCGACATCACCGCGGCCGCTCGCCAGTGCGCCCTGCGCAGCAGCAACCCGAGAGCGAAAGGCGAGGTGTCCCCGGGGCGATCGGTCGCGTGCGAGGCAGCCGCGTGCCGAGGAACGTCGGCGGTCATCGGGCGACCGTATCAAATGCTCATATCATTCGATACGGTCTCATTTGAATCAAACGGCGCAGGGCCGACTGTAGGCGCCCACCCGGACTTACCCGCCTGTGATGGTCCGCAACTGCTGCATGGCCGACCCAAGCTCGCTGCGCCGAGCGGCTGGCTGGGGCGGCGGCTGCTGGGCCTGCTGCGCTTGTTCAGCCTGCTGCTGGGCGGCCTGTTCGGCCGCCGCACGCAGCTGCGCCGCCATCGGCTCCGGCAGTTGCACCTGTAGCGGGGTGCGGACCGGCATCGGCGTCTCTCCCCGGCGAACGACGGTGTCCGCCAATGCATTCCGTGCTTCGGCGGCCAGCGCGGCGATCTTGTCCTGCTGGGCGTTGACGACGCATCGGATCATCCAGCGATAGCCGTCGACACCGATAAACCGGACCACGCCGGGCGGCTGGTCCATTTCTGCCTCGGCCAAGCCGACGACCTCGCGGCCCCACGGGCCGTCCTCGATGCTGACTTTGGGGACGTCTTTGCGCAACGAGTCGGCCAGCTCCGATGCGACCTCTCGCCACAGCCCCGCGGTCTTCGGCGCGGCGTATGCGGCGATTGTGAATCGGCCGTTGGGCGTCACCACCCACACCGCGCTCGGCACGCCCATCTCGGTGAGCTCGACCTGCACCTGGCCGGCCTCGGGCATCGGAATCAGCACCGAGCCGAGGTTAAGCCGCCCCAGCTCCGCGGCCGACGGGTCGTCGAAGTCATCGATGTCGAAAGGGCCGTCGGGGTCGTCGACGTCCGTCACGTCGGCAGGGCCGTCCACGTCATCGCCGTCTTTGCGCTTTCCGAATGCCATCTCACAAACTCGCATGTCCGCCGGAGGATCCGTGGCCACCGTCGCCACGGGAGGTGTCTGCCAAGCCGGCCTCGTCGAACGACGTCACCTCGACCAGCTCGGGCAGCTCTACGCGCTGCACCAGAAGCTGGGCGATCCGGTCTCCGCGATGCACGACGATCAGCGTCTCGGGGTCGAGGTTGATCAGGGCTACCTTGATCTCACCGCGGTATCCGGCGTCGATCGTGCCCGGGCTGTTGACGATCGAAAGACCCACGCGCGCAGCCAAACCCGATCGAGGATGCACCAGACCGACCATGCCGTACGGGATGGCGACGGCGATGCCGGTCGGCACCAGCGCCCGCTGACCGGGCGCCAGCTCGACGTCGAGCGCGCTGAATAGGTCGACGCCCGCATCGCCGTCATGGGCACGGCTCGGCATCGGCAAATCGCGATCAAGGCGCACGACCGCCAGAGTGGTGGACACGACGTCAGAGATTACTCTTGGCCGCGTGTCCGACACGCGCGCCACGTCGCAATCCGTGCGCTACCGCGAACGGTTGTCGGTGCCCTGGTGGTGGTGGCCGCCCGGGCTGGGGTTGGCCGGACTGATCGCGCTCGAGGTGAATCAGGGCGTGCCCGCGCTACCCAATTGGGTGCCGTTTGCCGTGCTGCTCCCCGTCGCCGCCGTCGTGCTGCTGTGGTTCGGCAAGACCGAGGTGCGCGTCGTCGGCGGTTCGGGCGAGACCGAGCTGTGGGTCGGGGCAGCGCACCTGCCGGTCAGCGTCATTGCGCGCTCTGCCGAGGTGCCCAGATCGGCCAAGTCGGCCGCACTGGGCCGTCAGCTCGATCCGGCCGCCTACGTCGTGCACCGGGCATGGGTAGGTCCCATGGTTCTTCTGATCCTTGACGATCCCGATGATCCGACGCCGTACTGGCTGGTGAGCTGCCGCCATCCGGACCGGGCGCTGGCGGCGTTGCGCGGTTGAACCGCGAAAACAACTCCTGCGCTCAGGCCGCGCAGTCGGTGCAAATCATCACGCCGTTCTTCTCGCTGGCCAGCCGGCTGCGGTGATGCACCAGGAAGCAGCTCGAGCATGTGAACTCGTCGGCCTGCTTCGGGATCACCCGTACAGACAGCTCCTCGCCGGACAGATCGGCGCCGGGCAGCTCGAAGGATTCGGCGGACTCGGACTCGTCAACATCCACGACCGCAGACTGCGCCTCATTACGCCGCGCCTTCAGTTCCTCGAGCGAATCCTCCGAAACGTCGTCGGTTTCAGTGCGCCGTGGGGCGTCGTAATCGGTAGCCATCCTCATGTCCCCTCCGTCAACCCTTGCAGCAGAGCTTTGTACCAGCGTCGAACGCATTCCCCAAACGATTCGTGCCCGTATTGACACGCGTTCCACTGTGATTTACGTCACAGTGTAGGTCGCGCCACCCGAAGGGCCCAGTGTCGCTGGCCTTAGAGTGCAGGCGTGGTCGCGCAAATCACAGAGGGCACCGCCTTCGACAAGCGGGGTCGGCCCTTTCGTCGGCGTAATTTCCTGCCGGGAATCCTGCTGTTCGTAGCCCTCGCGGTGGTGACGCTGTTGGTCTGGGTGACGGCCCTGAGCCAACCGCCCGACGTCCGCGAGGCCACGGTATGCAATGCGCCGCCACCCGCCGCCGACCCGACCGT